>DASWPR010000525.1:0-2525 GCA_036398455.1 Dokdonella sp. | reverse complement strand
GCACACCGCCGGCCTCGCCAACCCGGACGACACGCCCGCCGACAACAAGGGCATGCCGGCGTTCTATCGCAGCGAAGGTGAAGCCGCCCCGGCGAAGTCGGCGCCGCGCGTCTGCGCCGAAGCGCCCAAGCGCGCGCCCGGCGATCACTACGAGAACAATGTCTGCGACGACCTCGTCCTCGGCGCGATTCTCGAACGCGTCGACGACGCGAGCTATGCGCAGCTCGTCGCCCGGCGCGTCGCCAAGCCGCTCGGCCTGCATTCGCTCGGCGTCCTGCGCGCAGGTGCCAGCAGCAGCGGCATCGTCGGCTACACCGCCGAGGGCGCGCACGAACCCGCATTCAATGCCGCTCGCCTCGGCGCGGCCGGTGCGCTCTATGGCAGCATCGACGACCTGCTCCGCTTCGACCGCGCGCTGATCGACGACAAGCTCGTCTCGGCGGCGACGGCGGCGACCATGCGCCAGGGCGACCCCAAGCTCGGCTATATCGCGCTCGGTGCGCTGGCCTACACGGCCAAGCTCAGGCATTGCGATGCGCCGATCGCGCTGGTCGAACGCGATGGCGAGATCGGCGGCGTACGCGCCGTCAACGTGATCGCGCCGGCGCAACGGGCCAGCGTGATCGCGTTCTCCAATACCGCGCGCACCGAATGGGGCCTGGCCTGGCAAGGATCGGGACTGCTGCACGATCTGCTCGATGCCGCGCTGTGCACGCCGATGCCCACGCCCGCGGCCGTTGCGCCGCGCAAGGGCGCGAAGCATTGACGCGTTCATGCGCGCCTCAGTCGCGCGCGGGCGCAATCGCATTTTCCCGAAGCATCGAGTGGCACCCATGACCCTGCCTGTGAAGACGCCGGTCGCGGCGCGCTGGAAAGAGCTGGTCCTGATCTGTTCGAAATGCATGAAGCGGCAGCAGCGCAAGGAACTGCGGCGCGCGCTGCGCAGCCAGCTCAAGCACGAGGGACGCAAGGATATCCGCGTCGTCGCCTGCGGCTGCCTCGACCTGTGTCCCGGGCATGGGGTCACCGTCGCGCGATCGAGCGAACTCGGCGCACGCCTGCCGGCCTTGCACGTGCTCGACAACAGCGACGGCGTCGACGTACTGCGACGCTGGCTCGACGGCGGCTGAGCCGCGCATCCCCGACGCTGGCGCGCCGCTGCGCGCCTTTTCCTCGCCAGAAACGCGCCGCATCGGTCTGGCGCAATAGCCGCTTCGTCCCGCGTCGATCACGGAGTTGCAGCGCTTGCGCAAGGAAATGACGGAATCGACGGCCGCCTCGACCTGGCCGCTGATCGCACGCTTTGCCGAGTTGGAGGCGCGTCTGGGCGCTCGCGCGCTGCGGCATCGCCCGTGCGCGTTCGCCTACGAGTTCCTGCGCTTCGGCCTCAAGCAGGCCTGGGCCTGCCTGTTCGGCGCCGCCATGGTCACGCTGATCATCGCCACGCACCTGTACTACCCGCGCACTGCCGCATTCGCCCGCTACGATTTCCTGTTCGTCGCCGCGCTCGCGCTGCAGATCGCGCTGCTGCGCTTGCGCCTGGAGACCCTCGGCGAAGCGAAGGTGATCCTGGTCTATCACGTGATCGGCACCGCGATGGAGGTGTTCAAGACCGGCGTCGGCTCGTGGGTCTATCCGGAGGCCGCACTGTTTCATATCGGCGGCGTGCCGCTGTTCTCGGGCTTCATGTACGCGTCGATCGGCAGCTACATCGCGCGCTGCTGGCGCCTGTTCGAATTCCGTTTCACGCGGCATCCGCCGATGGGGGCGCTCGGCCTGCTCGCGTTCGCCATCTACGTGAACTTCTACACGCACCACCGTTTCGTCGACCTGCGCATCGCACTGTTCGCGGCGAGTGCGCTGCTGTTCGGCCGCTGCTGGGTGCACTACCGCATCTGGCACGTGCACCGGCGCATGCCGCTGCTGCTCGGACTGCTGCTGGTCGCGTTGTTCATCTGGATCGCCGAGAACGTCGGCACCTGGACGCACACCTGGAGCTACCCGCACCAGGCGCAGGGCTGGTCGCTGGTGAAGCTCGGCAAGCTGGGCTCGTGGTTCCTGCTGCTGATCGTCAGCTATGCCCTGGTCGCGGCGATCAACCGCCCGCAGCCGGCGGCGGACGCGGCATCGCTCAGGCCAGATGGGTGAACAGCGTGGCGATATAGGTGCCGATGCCGACCGCCGTGAACGCGCTGATGTACTCGTGGCAGCGGTTGTCGGCGGTCAGCATGCCGACGACGCCGGTGAGCGCGAACACGAGGTGGAAAGCGAGATCGGCCGAATCGGTCAGGTGGCCGCTGATGACCCATCCCTTGGCCAGGCTGGCCACGATGAGCATGACCAGCAGCGCGAAGAACCAGCGCCGATGCCCGTAGTAGTGCTCGCGCAGATCGACCGGCGCCTCGCCGAAAAAATCCGGCAGCACCAGCGCGGCGAGCAGATAGACGACGATCGTCTGCGCCAGCACCAGCGAGAACGCGAAGAAGGTCCAGTCGTGATGCTGGCGCATGCCGAACATCGCCCAC
>DASWPR010000524.1:0-3835 GCA_036398455.1 Dokdonella sp. | reverse complement strand
GCATGCAGCTGGTGCCGGTCCACCCCGATGCGCCGGTGCACGCCGGCGACACGCTGTGGCTGCGCAGCGGCTACCACGGCGACCTCGTCGTGGAACATGCCTACAACAGCGCGCCGATCACGATCGCGGCGCAGCCCGGGCAGGCGCCGCAGGTGCGCAGCCTGAGCGTGCAGGCCGCGCAGAACTGGGTCGTGCGCGACCTCGTGATCAGCCCCTCGTTCGCGCCCGCGAACGAGCAGATCACGATGGTCGAGGTCGCGACCACAATTACTTCGGGCCGACCTTCGACATCGAACTCGATCATCTCGACCTCTATTCGGTCGCCGACGCATCCGGCTGGGGTGCCGATGAATGGGTCAATCTCGCCAGCAGCGGCGTCGACATCGGCGCGACGCGGGCCGCCCTGCACGACAGCCGCCTGCGCAACGTGCGCTTCGGCATCGCGGTCGGCGGCCCGTACGCGAGCATCCAGCGCAACCTGATCGACGGCTTCTCGGCCAATGGCCTGCGCGGCCTCGGCGACTATGGCCTGTTCGAATACAACCGCGTGCAGAACGACACCATCGGCGACCCGGACGACGACAATCACGACGACGGCTTCCAGAGCTGGTCGGTCGGCGCCGACGGCCAGGTCGGCACCGGCGAGGTCACCGGCGTGACCCTGCGCGGCAATGTCTTCATCAATGCGACCGACCCGCACAACCCCCTGCGCAACTCCATGCAGGGCATCGGCTGCTTCGACGGCTTCTTCGTCGACTGGGTGGTCGAGAACAACGTCGTCATCACCGACCACTGGCACGGCATCAGTTTCTACGGCATGCGCGACTCGCGCATCGTCAACAACAGCGTGATCGACCTTGCCGACGGCCAGCCCGGGCCGCCGTGGATCATGGTCACCGCGCACAAGGACGGCCGCCCGAGCGAAAACGTGGTCGTGCGCAACAACCTGTCGACCGACTACTCGCTCGACGGCAACAACATCAGCGACGACCACAACCTGCTCATCGACGATGCCGCCGCCCTGTTCGTGGCGCCGCCGTTCGATCTGCACCTGATCGCCGGCGCCGCCGCGATCGATGCCGGCAGCGCCGGCCTTGCACCGGCGGCCGACGCCGACGGCGTGTCGCGGCCGCAGGGCGCCGGTTTCGACCTCGGCGCCTACGAATGGCGCGGCGATGCGCTATTCGGCGACGGCTTCGAGCAGCCCTCCGCGAGGCGCGACTAAACCTTTCCCCGCCTGCCTGCATCGAAGTCGAAGTCACTTCTGGAGCTCTGATCATGCGCACCTTTCCGGTCCTCGCCGGCACCGCTTCCCTGATTGCCCTGGCCGCCCTCCTTCCCGCGTTCGCCCTCGCCAACGAATGCCGCTTCACCGCCCAGCACGATGTCGACGTCGACGCGGCCGGCCTCACGGCGGTCGCGTTCTCGCTCGGCTCCAGCGATGTCGTCGTCGAGGGCGTGCCGGGCCTGAGCAAGGTCGAAATCCGCGGCAAGGCGTGTGCGTCCGACCAGGAATGGCTCGCCGGCCTCAGCGTCGACCAGCAGCGCAGCGGCGATCGCCTGACCGTCACTCCGCATGCCGATCGCAACGTCGGCTGGCACTGGTTCGGATCGAGCTATGCCTACATTGAGGTGCACGTGCGCGTGCCGGCCGCCCTCGCGATCGACATCAAGGGCAGCTCGGCCGATGCCGAGGTCAGCGGCGTCGCCTCGCTCGACTTCGAATCGAGCTCGGGCGACCTCGAAGCGCGCCGCATTGCCGGCGCGCTGATCAGCAAGGCCAGTTCCGGCGACATCAAGGCCGCCGACATCGGCAGCGTCGACGTGCGCGGCACGGGTTCGGGCGATGTCGAGCTGCGCGAT
This sequence comes from Dokdonella sp., assembly GCA_036398455.1. GTDB lineage: Bacteria > Pseudomonadota > Gammaproteobacteria > Xanthomonadales > Rhodanobacteraceae > Dokdonella_A. The sequence goes on along the minus strand of DASWPR010000524.1, from coordinate 1,972 downwards.
GTGCGCGGCGATGCGCACGTCGCCAGTGCGGGCTCCGGCGACCTGCATTTCAGCAACATCGGCGGCAGCGTGCATGTCGGCAGCGTCGGCTCCGGCGACATCGAGATCAGCCACGTCGATCGCGATGCCGCGGTCGATTCGATCGGTTCGGGCGACATCACCGCGAGCGCGATCGGCGGCGACTTCACGGTCGGCGCGAAAGGCTCGGGCGACATCAGCCATCGCGACGTGCGCGGCAAGGTGTCGGTGCCGCGCGAACGCGACTGACGGCGCACGCGCGCGGCGCGGCCCGATCCGCGCCGGCGCCGCATTCGTCCAAGCTGTCTCCGGGAAGCCGCTGCCGCTCGCGTCCTGCCCGCGGCGAGCGGCAAAAGCAAGTGCCCAAGGACGGCGTCGCAAAGCCGGGGATTTCGGTTTACTGTCGGCTCCTCGTGTGAAGGAGCATCGCGGATGAAGTCGTTCGGGAGCTGGGCCTGCGTGTGCGTTGCGAGTCTTGCCTGGGCTGCCTCGGCGCTCGCCGCGGCCGATACGCCGCCGATGACGCCGGACATCCCGAAGAAGTTCGAGCGGCCGACCGAGTACGCGGATTTCATCAAGCGCGAAGAAATGATTCCGATGCGCGACGGCGTCAAGCTGCACACCGTCATCGTGATTCCCAAGGGCGCGAAGAATGCGCCGATCATCCTGACGCGCACGCCCTACAACGCGACCAAGCGCGCCGATCGCAGCGAAAGTCCGAGCATGCTCGCGACCCTGCCGCTCGGCGACGAAGTGTTCTCCGGCGACGGCTACATCCGCGTCTTCCAGGACGTGCGCGGCAAGTACGATTCCGAAGGCGACTACGTGATGACGCGCCCGCTGCGCGGACCGCTGAACGGCAGCAAGGTCGATCACTCGACCGACGCCTACGACACCATCGACTGGCTCGTGAAACACGTGAAGGAGAGCAACGGCAGGGTCGGCATGATCGGCTCCTCGTACGAGGGCTTCACCGTGCTGATGGCGCTGATCAATCCGCATCCGGCGCTGAAGGCGGCGGTGCCGATGAGCCCGATGGTCGACGGCTGGAAAGGCGACGACTGGTTCCACAACGGCGCGTTCCGGCAGAACAATCTGGACTACATCGCCGGCCAGACCGAACAGAAGGGCGCCGGCGACCCGATCGCGGATGGCGCCTGGGACGACTACGAAACCTATCGCCGGCTCGGCTCCAGCGCCGGCTACGCGCGCCACTTCGGCATCGATGCGCTGCCGTACTGGAAGAAGATCTCCGAGCATCCGGCCTACGATGCGTACTGGCAGAATCAGGCGCTCGATACGCTGCTGGCACGGCAGCCGCTGACGGTGCCGACGATGATCGTCGCCAGCCAGTGGGACCAGGAGGACATGTACGGCGCGATGCACACCTACGCGGCGCTGCAGTCGAAGGGCGCCGGCAGCGGGAAGGATTTCCTCGTGCTCGGACCGTGGCGGCACAGCGGCGTCAACTACGACGGCAGCGCGCTCGGGCCGTTGAAGTTCAACGGCGACACGGCGCTGCAGTTCCGTCGCGACGTGATGAAGCCGTTCCTCGATACCTACCTGAAAGACGGCGCGCCGAAGGCGGACACGCCGGCGGTGTTCGCGTACCAGACCGGCAGCAACCGCTGGCAGCGGCTCGCGCACTGGCCGCTCGCGTGCGAGCAGGGCTGCGCGTCGACGTCGAAGCCGCTGTACCTGCAGGCCGATTCGAAACTCGGTTTCAATGCGCCCGCCGCCGCAGCAGCCGGCTACGACGAATACGTGTCCGATCCGGCCAAGCCGGTGCCCTATCTGCCGCGGCCGGTGCGCTTCGAGGACGGCGATGCATGGAGGCGCTGGCTGGTCACCGATCAGCGCTTCATTGCCGATCGTCCCGACGTGCTCGTCTACGAAACCGAACCGCTGGCCGAGCCGCTGACGATCGCCGGCGCGCCGGTGGTGAACCTGTTCG
>DASWPR010000523.1:0-3687 GCA_036398455.1 Dokdonella sp. | reverse complement strand
TCGACAACAACGGCGACGCGAAGGAGGACCTCACTTTCCAGTTCCGCTTCCAGTATGACCTGAAGAACATCGAGCTCAACGTCGGCGGCCAGAACGTCGCCATCCCGCTGCGCAATGCAGGCCAGATCAGTGCGGGCGATTCGTCGGCGGCCAACGACACCGAAAGCTTCAACGTGCTCGAAATCAAGGGTCCGCGCGACCAGTCGAGCAATACGCGCGCGTTGCTGACGAACGTGGCCGATGGCAGCACGCAGTTCCTCAAGCCGATCGACAACATCGGCAGCAAATCGATTCCGGACTATCCCGCCTACGCGGCGCAGCACATCTACTCGGTCACGCTTCCCGGCTGTGCGACGCCCGGCAAGGTCTTCGTCGGCCAGCGCAAGGAAGGCTTCGGCGTCAACCTCGGCGAGGTGTTCGACCTCGTCAACATTCCGACGGCGCGCGTGATCGGCAGCCGCAGCGGATCGACCAATGCGACCGCGGGCAAGAACATCACCTCGATCGCGATGGAGCTGCCGATTGCCTGCGTCACCCACGGCGATCCGGTCATCGGCGTATGGAGCACCTCGCGCCTGCCGCAGTCGCGCCTGGTCGGCAACGAACCGCTGCGCAAGATCATCGTCGACCGCAACCTGGTGCAGCTGTCGCGCCTGGGCATGCCGCTGGTGAACGAGCTGGTGATCGGCCTGAAGGACAAGGACGCGTTCAACGCCAGCATGCCGAAGGACGATGCCCAGTTCGCGACCTATGTGACCAATCCGACCTTGCCTGCGCTGCTCGAAATCCTGTTCGGTGCCGATGGCGTGCAGGCGCCGACGGTGTTCCCGCGCACCGATCTGGTGGCCGCTTTCCTCACCGGCGTCGCGGGCGTCAATCAACCGGCCAATGTGGTCGCCTCGGAGATGATCCGCCTGAACACCGCATTGCCGGTCACGCCGAAGGGCAGCCAGAACAGCCTCGGCGCCGCCGCCTGCTTCGTCGATGGCGCGCTGACGCTCGGCAACCCCGGTTGCGATCCGGCCGGATTCCCGAACGGCCGCCGCCCGGGCGACGATGTCGTCGATATCGAATTGCGCGTGGCGATGGGCTACCTGCTGCCGCCGGGTGCGGGCAAGCCGGCGAGCGCCAACCTGCCGTACACCGATGGCGTGCTCGTCGAGGACAGCCAGTTCGACAACGCGTTCCCCTACTTGACCACGCCGCTGCCCGGTTCGCCCAACGGCGAAAACGGTCTCCCGCCGAACCCGCCTTCGCCGTAAGCGACGGCCGCCGCCGTCGCTCCTTGCGCGATGGCGGCGCCCGGGGAACTTGCATGAAGACTTGCATGAAGATCGCCCGCTGCATCAATCCCTGTGTGGCGGTACTCGCAGCCTTGCTCGCGAGTGCCGCCGCCGCGGCGCCGTATCGGCCGGCGAACGATGCCGACATCCTCGAACAACTGCCCTTGCGCAGCGGCAGCAATGCCGATCGCATGACGCGCGCGATGCAGACGCTGCTCGCACGCGATCCGGGCAATCTCGACGTTGCGCTGCGGCTGGCGCAGATCGACGTGGAACGCGCGCGCAGCGAATCCGATCCGCGCCAGCTCGGCCATGCGCAGGCGACGCTGGCGCCGTGGTGGGACGAGGCATCGCCGCCGGTGCCCGTGCTGCTGCTGCGCGCGACGATCCGGCAAAGCACGCATCAGTTCGATCCGGCGCGCGCGGATCTGCAGCAGATCATCGCGCGCGAACCGGCCAACGCGCAGGCCTGGCTGACGCTGGCGACCGTGCAGCAGGTGACCGGCGATCTGGCCGATGCGCGCAGCCGTTGCGCGCAGGTGTCGACGTTGTCGGCGGCATCGATCGGCACGCTCTGCATGGCGTCCGTCGACGGTGTTTCCGGCAACGCCGCCAAAGCCTACGAAACCGTCGACGCACTGCTCGCACGTCCGGCGGCGCTCGGCAATGCGGTGCATGTGCAGACCTGGGCGGCCACGTTGCAGGCCGAACTCGCCGAGCGGCTCGGGCGCGCGCTCGACGCCGAGCGCGCGTATCGCGCCAGCCTGGCGATCGATCCCGCCGATGCGTACACGATTGCGGCCTACGCCGACTTCCTGCTCGACGCCGGCCGAGCCGCCGACGTCGTCGCACTCATTCCACTGGACACGCCGGTCGATGGCTTGCTGCTGCGCCGCGCGCAGGCCGATCGCGCGCTGGCATCGGCCGCTGCGACGCGCAGTGCGCGCGATCTCACCGAGCGCTTCGTCGCCCTGCGCGAACGCGGCGACCGCGTCCACCTGCGCGAGGAGGCGCGCTTCACGCTGGCGATCCTCGACGCTCCGCAAGACGCATTGAAGCTCGCGCTGGAGAACTGGAGCGTGCAGAAGGAGCCGCTCGATGCGCGCATCGCGATCGAATGCGCGCTCGCCGCCGGGCAGCCGCGCGCCGTCGACGAGATCGTCCGCTGGATCGATCGAACGCAGCTGCAAGGCGCGCGCTTGAGCGAACTCGTGCGTCAGGTACGCGCGCCATGAAATTGGCGCAGACGATCCTCGCGGCATGGCTGCTGTGCTTCGCATCGCTCGCCGCGGCGCACAAGCCGAGCGACAGCTATCTCACGCTGAGCGTCGATGGCGCCAGCGTGAAGGGCCATTGGGACATCGCCCTGCGCGACCTCGATGTCGTGCTCGATCTCGATCGCAACCGCGACAGCCGCATCGACTGGGGCGAAGTGCGCATGCGCAGCAGCGAGATCGACGCGTACGCGACCACGCACCTGAAACTTTCGATCGACGCCGGCCCCTGCTCGCTGACTGCGACCGATCATCTGATCGATCGTCACAGCGACGGCGCCTACGCGGTGCTGACGCTCTCCGGCCAGTGCCCGGCCGCGATCGACCTGCTGACGATCGACTACAGCCTGCTGTTCGACGTCGACGCGCAGCATCGCGGATTGCTGAAGCTCGAAATGGCCGCCGCCACGCCGGCCGACACGCACGTCGTCACCGCCGTGTTTCCGGCCGAGCATCGCCGGCAGGCGTTCGCCGCGGGCGGCACCTCGGCGTGGACGCAACTGCGCAGCTTCGTCGGTGATGGCATCGGGCATATCGCCGCCGGCTTCGACCACATCCTGTTCCTGGTCGCGCTGCTGCTGCCGGCGGCGCTCGGCCGCCGCGGCCGCACCTGGTTCGCGGTGCCCGGCCTGTCGGCGGCGCTGTGGAACGTCGCCAAGACCGTCACCGCGTTCACCCTGGCGCATTCGATCACGCTCAGCCTGGCGACATTGCATGTGGTGCAACTGCCGTCGCGCCTGACCGAATCGATGATCGCGTTGTCGGTGCTGGTGACGGCGATCGACAACCTGGTGCCGATCCTGCCGCCGAAGCGCTGGGTGGTCGCCTTCCTGTTCGGCCTGATGCATGGCTTCGGCTTCGCCAGCGTGCTGGTCGACCTCGATCTTCCGCGCTCGGCGCTTGCGCTCTCGCTGTTCGGCTTCAACGTCGGCGTGGAGATCGGCCAGCTCGTGCTGGTCGCCGTGCTGGTGCCGCTGGCGTATCTCGCGCGCGAAAAGCGCCTCTATCGACGCATCGCACTCGATGGCGGTTCGGTCGTCATCGCGCTCGTCGCGCTCGGCTGGTTCGTCGAGCGCTGCTTGAACTTCAAGCTGATGCCGTTCTGAGCGGCGTCGGACTCTTTCCACCAG
>DASWPR010000522.1:0-12420 GCA_036398455.1 Dokdonella sp. | reverse complement strand
AGTGCGTCCCACAAGAGTGAAACCACCCATGCGCGCTGCATGCACACCGCCCAGGCAGGCGGGCCGGGCGTGCCCGGAAGCCGTGGAAAACGAGGCTGCCGCCAGCGTCGATGGAGCGCTTCGGCGGGCGTCGCTCAGGTCGCGTTCGCGCGCTCTTTCGGTGACACGTGCGCATCGCCAGCTGGCGCATCGCCCGCGATCGCGCAGGCGGCCATGCGGTCGCTCTCGTAGTGCAGGCTGCATTCGCGCTGCAGGGTGTCGATGACGGCGCGCTGCAGCCGGGTGTAGTACGGCTGCGAGTGATAGTTGAGGAAGACCGGAACTTCGTAGGGCTTGAACCCCGGCACCGTGCGCACGGCATGCTCGGGGCGCACCAGATGCGCCGGCACGACGGCGCGGCCCACGCCTTCGGCGACCGCGTCGATGAGCCCGTAGATGTCGTCGAAATACGCGCGCAGCATCTTCGGCACGGTCGCCCCGGTCTGGATCAGGAAGAAGCGCTCGGTGAAGTTGTCGCGCGGGTCGTGATCGATGTAGCAGTCCTCGCGGCCGATGTAGCGCGACGACTCGATCATCACGTTGCGTTCGACGCCGAGGCGCAGGTTCTCGATGCCCATGCGTTCGCATTCGGACAGCGAAACGCTGAAGTCGACGGCGCCTTCGATCAGCCGGTCCTGCAAGTCTTCCACCTCGCCCTTGATCAGCTGGCACGACAGCCGCGGATTCGCCCTCAGCAGGCCGCCGATCACCGGCACCAGCACCGAGCGCAGGCAGGACGAAAAAGAAACAAGGCGGAAAAAACCAGAAATACCCGAGCGGCCGCCGACCAGGTCATCGAGCAGTTCCTGTTCCTGGCGCTCGACCGAGGCGCCATGGCGCTGCAGGATGCGGCCCGACTCGGTGAGTTCGAGGCCGCCGCGCAGGCGCACGAACAGCGCGTGGCCGATCGATTCTTCCAGGTTCTGGATGCGTTTGGTCAGGCCCGGCTGGCTGACGTGCAGCAGCTCGGCGGCGCGCGAGAAATTCAGCTCGCGCGCGAGCACCATGAACGACTCGACCTGCGCGGACGACAAGCGTGTGCTCACGTGCGTTCCCCAGCGCTGCGTGCACGCAGTATAGCTCCGCGCTATCGAGCGATTCGTCCGGGTTATCGCCATAACGCGCAGGCATCGTCCCATCCGGAAGTTTGATTGGCGGGGGAGCGTGGCGTTCGTTAATGTGGGGACGGGTCGAATGCGGGCGCAGCGTGCGTACGGCGCCCGTCGAGGAGCGGCAGCATGAAAATGCGCCATGGGAACGCGGTGACGCCTTTCGGGCTGGGAGCGCTGGTTCTCTTCGCCGCGGGCACAGCGGCCGTGGTGCCGGCGCGCGCCGACATCGCCATGACGACCCGGCATCTGTCGATCGACACGGAAGCGCCTGGGGATGCGACGCGCGGTTCGGGCGGCGCGGCTGCGGCGGACCCGTCCGCGATCGAGCGCCTCGTCGATAACCTGCGCGGCCGCGATTCGAGCGGCGGAAAGCCTCGCGCGGCATCGCATCTGCGCGAGGCCGTGTTCGGCGACGGCTTTCAGGGCGCACTGGAATAGGACGCTGCGCGCTCCTGCAGGACGGCGATCGTAGTGGCCGGACGCTCAGCTCAATCAGATCGTCAGGAAACTCACCGAGCACGTGGCGCAGTCGCTGATCCACGCCCCGGCCAAGGCGGATACGTCGCTCGTGCAGGACTTCCACCGGCTCGGCGCAACGCAGGTCGGCACCGCGGGCCAGAACCGGCACGATCGCGAACGGTTGACCGACTACCAGGGCGGCTGGGGCGCGACGCCCGGCAACGTCCCGTTGCAGAACACCCCGGCGGCATTGAAGCCGGCGCAGGTCTAGCGCGGCGCGCGATAGCCGCCGCGCACGCCGCGCGGGCTCAGCACCAGCTGCCACAGCTGGTCGCGCCGCGTGCGGAACACGGCGGCGGAAGCGGACAGATAGAAGCGCCACATGCGGCGGAAACGTTCGCCGTATTTTTCCGCGAGCGCAGGCCAGCCTGCTTCGAAGTTGCGCCGCCAGGCCATCAGCGTGAGGTCGTAGTCGGCGCCGAAGTTGTGCCAGTCCTCGGTCACGAACAAACCTTCGCTGGCCTTGGCGATCTGCGCGGCCGAGGGGATCATCGAGTTCGGGAAGATGTATTTCTCGATCCATGGATCGGTATGGTTCGATGAAACGTTCGAGCCGATCGAATGCAGAAGGAACAGGCCGTCCTCGGCCGTGCTGCGGCGGGCGACCTCGAAATACTCGCGATAGTTCTTCACGCCGACGTGCTCGAACATGCCGATCGAGAACACCCGGTCGAAGCGTTCGTCCAGTTCGCGATAGTCGATCAGGCGGATTTCCACCGGCAGGCCGGCGCAGAGCTCGCGTGCGTAGTCGGCCTGTTCCTGCGAGATCGTGATGCCGACGCCGTGCACGCCGTAGCGCTCCGCCGCCAGCTTCAGCGCCTCGCCCCAGCCGCAGCCGATATCGAGCACGCGCATGCCGGGCTCGAGGCCGAGCTTGGCGAAGATCAATTCGAGCTTGGCTTCCTGCGCTTCGTCGAGCGTTGTAGCTTTGTTCCAATATCCACAACTGTAGACGAGGCGGCGGCCGAGCATGGCCTGGAACAGGTCGTTGCCGAGATCGTAATGGCGTTCGCCGACTGCGTAGGCGCGCCGCCCGCGCTGCAGGTTGACCACGCGCGCCTTGAGGAACAGCCAGGCATCCTCGGCACCGCCGACGCGTTCGTCCAGATGCGCGTCGAGCAGACGGAACAGAAAGCCGTCCAGATCCTGCGCGTCCCACCAGCCGTCCATGTAGGACTCGCCGAGGCCGAGCGAACCGTGCGCAAGGATGCGCGAATACAGGCCCGGGTCGTGGACGTGCAGATCACTGGGCGCCGGTCCGGCGATGCGGACGCCGGCAACATCGAGCAGGGATGCGATACGGGTGCGCGCGCGCGAGGTGGGCATGACCGCTGCGAGTGGGGCTCGGGACCGCTCAAGCATAACGGATTCGTCCGCCTCGCCGGCACTCTTCGCAGTGGGTATAAAGATATAACAAGTGCGACCTTGAGGCGCCGCGGCGGGCGCGTACGATGCGCTCAGTCTGCGCCACGTGCGCCATCCGCTTTTCGAGGAAACCCGCATGACCACGCTCTCCGCAACGACCACGCGGCCGGATGCGCCGCCTTCGTTCCGGCGCGAGCTTTTCGCCAAAGAAGACTGGTGGGCGGTGTGGATCGGCCTCGGTCTGGTCGTCGTCGCCGTGCTCGCGTTCAGTGGTGGATCGAGCCTGAAATGGATCGCAGTGGCGCCACAGAAATGGAGTTCGCCGGGCGAACTCGGCGCGCAGCTGGCGACGAATGCGCCGCGCTATGTGGCTCTGTTCGTCCTCTGGCTGGCGTTGTTCGGCATCGGCGTGCGCTCGCTCGGCATTTCGCTGCGCCAGTTCGCCCCGGCCTTCGTCTTCGTCTTCCTGGGCTCCCTGCTGGTCTACGCGATCGGCGTGTGGGACCAGTCCACGCGCTACAACCTCGAACCGCCGCTGGTTGCGCTGCTGCTCGGCCTCCTGATCGCCAACACGGTCGGGGTGCCGGCATGGCTTAAGAGCGGCCTGCGCGTCGAGTTCTACGTGAAGACCGGCATCGTGCTGCTCGGCGCCGGCCTGCCGTTCACGTTGATCCTCTGGGCAGGCCCGGTGGCGATCGTGCAGGCGGCGATCGTTTCGCTGGTCACCTTCGGCACGATCTATTTCGTCGCGGTGCGGCTGGGGCTGGATCGCCGTCTCGCCGCCACGCTCGGTGCGGGCGGTGCGGTCTGCGGCGTCTCCGGCGCGATCGCGGTCGCCGGTGCGGTCGGCGCGAAGAAGGAAGACGCACCGATCGCCATCACTTTGGTCATCCTGTGGGCGATCGTGATGATCTTCGTGCTGCCGCTCGTGTCGAAGGCGCTCGCCCTGCCGACCGGCGTTGCCGGCGCCTGGATCGGCACGTCGGAATTCGCCGACGCGGCCGGCTTCGCCGCGGCGCAGACCTATGGCGGCTATGCCGGCCAGCCGGGCATCGCCGGCACCGCCGAAGCATCGGTGCAGGCGTTCACGCTGATGAAAGTGATCGGGCGCGACGTGTGGATCGGCGTGTGGGCGCTCGTGCTGTCGATTCTCGCGACCACGCGTTGGGAACGCACCGGCGTCGACTCGCGCGTCGACGGCGGCGAGATCTGGCGGCGCTTCCCGAAGTTCGTCATCGGCTTCTTCATCGCCTCCGCGATCGTCACCCTGGTCGCGCGCGGCTACAGCTATGACCAGTTCAAGAAGGTGGTGACGCCGGATCTGGTCGGTCCGCTGCAGGGCCTGCGCACCTGGGCCTTCACGTTCTGCTTCCTCAGCATCGGCCTGTCGACGCGTCTGCGCGATCTCGCCGCGGCCGGCGCGAAGCCGTTCTATGCGTTCACCAGCGGCGTCGTCGTCAACCTGATCCTCGGCTTCATCCTGTCGACCATCGTGTTCGCCGATTTCTGGCGCGGCCTCGGGTTGCCGGCGCCATGAGCGCGGCCACTGCCGCCCATCCCGCCGCTGCGCCTTTGCCGGCTGCACGGCGCTGCGCGGATTGCATGAACTTCGATGGCGCGGCACACACGCTGGAAGCTGAAATTCCCGGCTTCGCCGTGATGGGGTCGGGTTACGCGTCGGTGCGTGCAGACGATGGCCTGTGCCGTCTGCATGCCCGCTATCTCTCCGGCGCAAGCCGCTGCGAATCCTTCGCGCGTCGCGCCGCCGACTCCGCGTAGTTTGGATCGGCCAGGCGACGCGTTTCCGGCCGCTTCGGCGGCAGGGCCACGCCCGCGTGTCGGTCTTCCGCCCTTGTTGGCACTGTCCGTGCGCACTATGATCGGCTGCGCGAAGGGGATGCAGTCCCCCGAAACCGCCCGCGAGGGCTGATGACGCCTACCGCGTTCAGCGCGGCAGGGGTGTGTCCGCAATGCCCCGCCGCCCTGGCGGTTTTTTTTTGCCCGACGCCGACACGGAGCGAGCATGTCCTTCACCAGCTGTCTGCTCGTCATGCTCGGCGGAGCGATCGGCACCCTGGCGCGCTACGTGATTTCCGTGCTCGCATCGCCGCTCAGTCGCGACCTGCCCTGGGGCACGATCGGCATCAACGTCGTCGGATCGTTCGTGATCGGCTTGTTCGGCACGCTGACGATCGCGCAAAGCCGCTATCCCGCTTCCGAGAATCTGCGCCTGTTCGTGATGGTCGGCCTGTGCGGCGGCTTCACGACGTTCTCCGCGTTCAGCCTGCAGACGCTCGAACTGCTGCGCAGCGGCGGCTTCGCCCGCGCGACGGTGAACGTGGTCGCCTCCGTCGTGCTCTGTGTCGCGGCGGCTGCGCTCGGCCACCTGCTCGCCGTGCGCTTGAACGACGGCCAGAAGCCGGGCGCGCAGCCAGCAGCGGATGTCGAAGCGGTGCGTGGCCGGGAAACCCGATCGTCGTGATCGTTTCGGGACGCCACGCTCAGGCCAGGCCGCCTCGGCATCCGCGTTCCCACTACGCACGCGGCGCTCGTGCTGACGCAGCACCTCGCCGCCGTCACTTCCACGCAAGCGCGAAACCACCGTGCCGTACGGCAACTGGGAGGCACCCGGATTTGCGTTTGCGCAGGCGTTGCCAGCCGCCGGCCGCGCCGCAGACATGTGCGTGCGAGTGCCGCCGCACGCATCGTCGCGCGCGGGTCGCCGCCGGTTTCCGGGCGAGCCGATGAACGCGGCTGTCACGCCGCGCCGCCGCCTGCTCGCGCCTATGCTCGCCGCGCTGGCGATGTTCGGTCCGTTCTCGATCGACACGATCTTCCCGGCGTTTCCGGCGATCGCGACGGAACTGCATGCGAGCCCGTTCGCGATGCAACAGACGGTCAGCGTCTACCTGATCGCGTATGCCTTGATGTCGCTGCTGCACGGCCCGTTTTCGGACGCGCTCGGACGCCGCCGCGTGATCCTGGCCGGCGTCGTCGTGTTCGCGCTGGCTTCGGTCGGCTGTGCGTTGTCCGGCTCGATCGAGGCGCTGCTCGCCTTCCGCGCATTGCAAGGCATCTCGGCCGGCGCCGGCCTGATCGTCGGACGCGCGATCATCCGCGACTGCTTCGACGGGGTCGAGGCGCAGCGGTTGATGTCGACCGTCTCGATGATCTTCGGCATCGCACCGGCGATCGCGCCGATCGTCGGGGGCTGGGTCGTCGCGGTCGCGCATTGGCCGATGATCTTCTGGCTGCTGGCGACCTTCGCCGTGCTGCTGTGCGCTGCCTGTGCCGCGTGGCTGCCGGAGACGCACCCGTCCGCGCGGCGCACGCAGCTGTCGCTGCGCGAACTGGTGACGACCTATCGGCTGATCGGCGCGGATCGGGCCTTTCTGCCGCTGGCCCTGGCCGGCACGCTGAACTTCAACGCGCTGTGGATCTACATTTCGTCCGCGCCGGCGTTCGTGCTCGGCCTGCTCAAGCTCGACACGCAGCACTTCGCCTGGTTGTTCATCCCGGCGATCAGCGGACTGATGCTCGGCGCGTTCCTGTCCGGTCGCGTTGCCGGCCGTCTGAGCGCGGGGTCGACCGTGCGCCTCGGCTACACGATCATGCTCGCGGCCACGGCACTCAATCTCGCGCTGACCGTCGTGTTTCCGCTGCCGCGGCTGCCGTGGTCGGTGCTGCCGATCGGCATCCACTCGATCGGCATCGGCGTCACCACGCCGACGTTGACCCTGCTCCTGCTCGACCGCTTTCCGCACCATCGCGGCGCGGTGTCGTCGGTGCAGGCGTTCACCAGTCTCGTGCTCAGCGCGATCATTGCCGGCGCGCTGTCGCCGCTGCTGTCGGACAGTGCCTGGAAGCTGGCGGTCGGGGCGGGGTTGGCGACCTTGCTCGGCTTCGCTGCCTGGCGCCGCTACCGCCGGATCGAAGCGGGTGCCGCGAGGGCCGGCGGCTAGGTCTTCGGCGCGTCGGCGGCGCTGCCGCCGAGGATTCCACGCAGCATCGCGAAGATTTCATCCTTGCTGCCGACCACCGTGATCTGGCTCTCGCGCGGGAAATCGGTGCCGAGGTTGACCGCGTAGCCGATGCCGAGGTCGTTGCCGTCCTCGTCGACGCGCGCGAAGGATTCGGTCTTGCCGATGAAGGCGACGCGGCCGGCGTCGATGAAGCGGCCGTCGGGCAGTTTGATCCAGCGTTGCATACACGATCTCCGCGATGGGCCGCAGGACCCGACCGTGCCGATGGACGACCGGGCCGGGTGCCGAAAAATCGCATTGTAAAGGTATGCGCGAAACTCTGCCGCAGGCGCGGTGCCCGTGCAAGGCCGCAGCATTGCGCCTGCCGTCGGCCGTCGCGCGGGGTCGTGCGTCGGGCACATCGATCGGGCCGGTCCGGCACAGGGCGCATGACCGCGGCAGCGCGGCGCTCCTCGATTGGACGTCTGGACGTCCATTGCTGCAATCTCTCTGCGCGCTGAGGCGCTTCGCGCCGCGCGGGCCGCCGCCCTGACGCAGGGCATCCCGCTGCGCCGCGCGGGTTGCGCGTGCGGAGTGCCAGCCGTCTCGCTATCGACGCAGCGCGAATTCAGGCAGGCGATCGGCGGTGTGCGCAATATCCGCAGTGCGATCGCATCCGCCCGGCGTCATGCGTGCAAGGCTTCCAGGAAATTCCTGCGCCACGCCGAAATATCGTTCGTCGTGATGCGTTCGAACATCGTCTGCCAACGCGCGCGCCGTTCGCCGAGCGGCATCGCCAATGCGCTGTCGAGGCTTTCGGCGATGTCTTCGGGATCGAGCGGATTGATGATGATCGCCTCGCGCAGTTCGTCCGCCGCGCCGGCGAAATGGGACAGGATCAGCACGCCGGGATCCTCGGCCGATTGCGCGGCGACGTATTCCTTGGCGACCAGGTTCATGCCGTCGCGCAGCGGCGTCACGAGGCCGACATCGGCGGCGCGATAGAAGCCGGTCAGCGTCGCCTGGTTGAAGCTGCGGTTGACGTAGCGGATCGGCACCCAGTCCGGTTCCGCGTAGCGGCCATTGGTGGCGCCCGCGAGGCGTTCGAGGCGCGAACGCAGTTCGCGGTATTCGGATACTTCCTCGCGCGAAGGCGGTGCGATCTGCAGCAGCGATACGCGCGAGCGCCAGTCGGCGTGCTCGGCGAGGAAGCGCGCGAAGCCCTCGAACCGCTGCGGCAGGCCTTTCGAATAATCCAGGCGGTCCACGCCGATGGCGAGGCGGCGTCCTTCCAGGCTGCGCACCAGCCGCTGCGTCGCCGTGCTCTTTGCCGCGCGCTGCGCTTGCGCGGCGACGTGGGACGTATCGATGCCGATCGGGAAGGCACCTGTGCGCACGCTGCGGCCATCCGGCAGGCAGACGCGGCCGTCTTCGCCGATCGTCGCGCGCATTTCCTCGCGAAAGTAGTCGTGCAGCGCGACGCGGTCGCGGGGCGTCTGCAAGCCAACCAGGTCGTAGTCGGCCAGCGTCGGGAACAGGTGTTCGTGATGCGGCAGCGACGTCAGCACCGCCGGCGGCGGCAGCGGTACGTGCAGGAAGAAACCGATGCGCGCTTCGACGCCGAGTCGACGCAGTTCCGTGGCGAGCGGAATCAGGTGATAGTCGTGCACCCAGATGCGGTCGTCCGGTTCGAGCAGGCGCGCGACCTGCTCGGCGAACAGGCGGTTGACGCGCTGGTAGCCGGCGAAGTCCGCACGCCGGTAATCGACCAGCGACGGGCGAAAATGCAGCAGCGGCCACAAGGTGCGATTGGCGAACCCGAGGTAGTACTCGTCGTGATCGGCGCGATCGAGATCGAGCAGGGCGTAGTCGATCCGGCCGTCGCATTCGCGCTGCAGGACATGCTCGCCGGCGCTGCCGATGTGTCCGCTCCAGCCGAACCAGAGCCCGCCGTTCTCGCGCAACGCGGCCTGCATCGCCGAGGCGAGGCCGCCGGCGTGAGTCTGCTTCGGCAGCGCCACGCGATTGGAGATGACGACGAGGCGGTTCATGGCGCGCTTGCCCACGAGTTGGAAAGTCGGACCGACGGATCAATCAGGCCTGCGATCGCACAGGTCTCTCGACAATGGCTGCGCCACCCGGGCGCGATCTCGAAATGGCTTGCCTCGTCGCGCGTCCGCGCGCACCGGTTCATTGCGCCTCCATGCCTTCGGCATCGGCGGCGAACGCGCTCAGCCAGCGCCGCATGGCGGCCGGATCGGCGAGCGCGTATTGCGCCGCGGTCGGCCGGCGCGGCCCCACGATGACGCTGACGCCGCCGAGCGCGTTCGCGCTGTCGAAGGCGTGCTCGTCGGTGAAGTCGTCGCCGAACACCCACGGTATGCGGCCGGCAAACGGCGCCTCGCGCATCAACGCGGCCAGCGCGGTGCCCTTGGTCGCACCGGCTGGTTTCAATTCGACGACCGCATTGCCGGGCATCAGTTCGTAGGTCGGACCGGCTTCGCTCAGCAGCTCCTGCGCCGCGGCATGCACCGCGGTGGCGGCGTGCGGCGCAGCGCGGTAGTGCAGGGCAATCGCGTTGTACTTGTGTTCCACCAGCACGCCCGGCACCGTGGCAGCGAACGCATTGGCCCGCACGCGCAGGGCCGGCATCGGGGTGGAAATGCCATCGAAGCGCGCGACGTGGCCGTCGACACGGCGGACCTGTGCGCCGTGCAGACCGGCGGCGGCGAGTCGCGGCAGGCCGAGCAGGGCATCGATGCTGTCGAGCTCGCGCCCGCTGATCAAGGCGAGTGCGCCATCGAGACGGATTGCAAGACTTTCCAGCAGGTCGCGCAGCGCAGGATCGGCCCGTGCCTCGCCGGGGCTCGGCGCGAAATCGACCAGGGTGCCATCGACGTCGAGGAACAAGGCGATCGCATCGGCGCGTGCGATCGGCGGTTGCGCGGCGATCGCCCGCATGGGCACGTCGGGCGACATCGGCGTTGCAGGTTCCTCGCGATCGGCCATCTGTATACATTTTGCTTCGTGAGCATGTATGCGACCTGACGCGATCCGGCATGACGATCTGCTAGGCTCAGCGAGTGCGTCACAGGGAGTTGCGCTTGAAGAAGCCCGCCAAACGCCGGACTGCGCCGCGCTCATCGCCGCCGCAGCCGGTTTCGCGCATGACGATGGCCGATCTCGCGCGGATCGCCGGCGTCTCCAAGATCACCATTTCGCGCGCGCTCGGCGATGGCGACCTCGTCAATGCGCAGACGCGCGAACGCATCCGCGCGCTGGCCGCGCAGCATGGCTACACGCTGAATGTCAGCGCGCGCAATCTGCGCCTGCGCCGCAGCCAGACCGTGGCCGTGGTGGTGGAGATGAAACCGTCGGCGTCGCGCCCGCTGTCGGGACCGTATCCGCTGGAAATTCTCGGCGGCATCTCGCAGGAGCTGACCTCGGTCGGCTACAGCGTGCTGCTGACGACGCGGCAGGCGCCGGTCACGCCCGCGCTGCAGGCGGCGGACGGCGTGATCCTGCTCGGCCAAGGTGCGCATGACGATGCCGTGCACCTGCTCGACCGCTGGCGCCTGCCGATGGTGGTGTGGGGCGCGCGACGCGCGGGCGATCGTCATGTCGTCGTCGGCAGCGACAATCGCGAAGGCGGTGCGCTTGCCGCGGAGCGCTTCGTCGCGATCGGGCGCCGGCGCGCCGTGTTCCTCGGCGATCTCGACCATATGGAAATCGCCGAACGCTATGCCGGTTTTCGCGACGCGCTGGGCCGGCACGGCCTGGAGGCGGAAGTCGTGCGCCGCGATGCGTTCACCATGGCGGCCGGCGCAGAAGCCACGCAGATGCTGCTGGCGCGCGCCAAGGGTGCGCGCGTCGATGCGATCTTCGCCTGCAACGACCTGCTCGCGATGGGCGCGATCCGCGCGCTGCTCGAACACGGCGCGCGCGTGCCGGACGATATTTCCGTGATCGGCTACGACGACACGCCGCTCGGCGCCAGCTTCATCCCGCCGCTGAGTTCGATCCATCAGAGCTGGCATGACGGCGGCGTGCTGCTCGCACGCAAACTGCTGCAGCTGATCGACGGCAAGCGTGCGCGTTCGGAAACCCTGCCGACGTCGCTGGTGATTCGCTCGACCTGACCGGTTCAGCGGCGGCGGGCGTCATCCGACACAAATTTTCAGGCTGATCCGCTGCGATCGATGCTGCTATGCGGCAGCCTTCCGTTGCTGCAATCGATCCCCGCAAGGGCGTGTTTCCAGCGCGCTTCGCAATGCCCCGATCCGACGCGCGACGATCGCTGCGGCAGCGCCGCAAATGCGCTTCCAACGAATTGTTATCGATATCTTGATATCGGTAACAATCGCGCCTATCGTGCGCGCCGTCCGACTCTGATCGAGCGGCAACGGCAGCGACGCTGCCGGCAACGGGGAGGAAAAGGTCGATGCGCAACCGCACCGCTGTGCCACGTGTGCCGCAGGTAATGCCTGCGCATGGCATGGAGCTGCACGGGCGGATGTCGCAGTGACTGCCTACGCCAATGTCGGTGCATGGACCGCCAGGGCCGCAGCGGCTGCGCAGGCGGCCGAAGCCGATCCGTGGCGCCTCGTGCAGACGCGATTCGACCCGGCGCGCGCCGCGCATGATGCGGCGATCCATTGCCTCGCCAACGGCACGCTGGGCGTGCGCAGCAGCTTCGAAGAACAGGTGGGTCCGAGCGACGGCAGCTACCTTGCCGAGGTGTGGGAGCGCTCGTCGATCCAGTATCACGAACGCCATTCCGGCTTCGCGCTGACGACCGACACGCGCATTCCCGTCGCCGACGGCACCCATGTCGCGATCCGCCTCGATGGACAGGCACTCGATCTCGGCGCCTGCGAGTGGCTCGATTTCGAACGCGTGCTCGATCTTCGCGCCGGCAGCGTTTCGCGCCGCCTGCGCCTGCGCACGCCGGCGGGCGCGACCATCGAAATCGCCGCCGAGCGTTTCGTGCCGTTCGCGCACGCGGCGCTGCTGTGCATCCGCCTGCGCATCACATCGATCGACTACGCCGGCACGATCGAGCTCGAATCCTCGATCCGCAGTGCGCGCCGCGCGACCGCGCAGGGCGACGATCCGCGCATCGGCGCCGGTGCCGGCGATCGCATGACCACGCGCGCCGCGGACGCGACGGCGCAGATCGCCTCGATGCTGCAGAGCACCCTGGTCAGCGGCATCACCGTCGCCTGTGCGCAGCGCCATCGCATCCACGGCGACGTGCTGGCGCTCGCGCACGCAGAGGCCGATGCCGATTCGGCACGGCAGTCCTACGGCGGCACGCTCGCGGCCGGCGGCAGCGTGACGTTCGACAAGTTCGTCGCCTACGCATGGACGCAGGGCGCGGCGAAACCCGAGCAGATGCTGCTCGACGAAGTCAGCGCCGAACT
>DASWPR010000521.1:0-5558 GCA_036398455.1 Dokdonella sp. | reverse complement strand
AAGGCGCGTTCAGCGCGGACGAGGTGAAGGCGCTCGAAGCGATGGGCCACAAGGTCAGCGAATCCGAGCGCCGCTGGGGTTTCATGAATGCCGTCAGCTGGGATCGCAAGACCGGCGAGATGCATGCGGGCTCCGATCCGCGCGGGGATTCGGGCAGCGGTGTGGTGAAGTAGCGCTGCGCGAAAGCAGCGCCTCGCCCCTTGCCGCAGCGAATGCGCAGCGATGCGTTTGGCAGCGATGCGTTTGAAAGAGGAATCCCGATGATCGATTCGATCTTGCGCCGTCGCGCGTCTGCACGCGTGCACCGTGCGTTCCTGCTCTTCGTGTGGGTGCTGTTCGCAACCGTCGCCATTGATGCCGGCGCAGCGGAGCTCACCGTCGCGCACACCGGCGATCCGGCGACGCCCGCCAGCGTGCCGGACGGCTACGTGGTCACGCCGAACGGCTACTTTCATCCGTCCTGCGTGCACCACATCGAAGCCGGGCAGCGCGTGCACATGCAGGGCGGCATCGAGAATGCGGACCACCGCATGCAGACGACGCGCGCCTGTGCCTACGCGCATTTCGATGCGCGCGGAAACCGCATCGAGGCGAGCCGAGGTGCCGGCACGCCCGCTGGAACCGTCGGAACCGAGCGCTTCGTCCGCGGCGATACGATCTTCACCGGCACCTTCGATTTCTATGACGGCTATATCGAGTCGCTGACGCATCGCGTTGTCGTGGCGCAGTCGCTGCAGTCGATGGAAGCCTTCTTCACGGTGCCGGCTTCGCCGACGCGCCATGGCGATCAGACGGTGTACCTTTTCCCGGGCCTGGAATACTACGAGCACGTGCAGACGATTCTTCAGCCGGTGCTCGGCTGGAACGCATTCGGCGACAACGCCTGGACGCTCACGTCGTGGAACTGCTGCGTCGACGGCTCGACGAACTATGCCGGTCCGATATCGATCGAGCCGGGCGACGAGATCGACGGCACGATGACGGGCTCCGACTGCGACGCGTCCACGCACGTGTGTGCGAACTGGATCGTTGCAGCACGCAACGCCAGCTCGAACCAGGCCGCGACTCTGAATACCGTCGGGCACTCGCAGGCATTCGACTGGCTGTTCGCCGGGGCGCTCGAAGTCTATAGTTTGTCGACCTGCGATCAGCTGCCTGCCGGGCGCTCGGTGCGTTTTTCCGCGATCGACGCCACGACGGTCGCACAAGGGGCGCTGATCGATCTGCCGTGGGGCGCAGGCAATCCCGGCACCCTGGTCGCCTGCGACTACCACATGACCGTCAATTCGCCCGGTGCCCATGCGGGCGATGTGACCTTGTACTACTGAGCCGCGCTCGATGAAACTCTGGTCCCTTCTCGGCAACTCGCAAAAACTCGACGGCGGCGCGATGTTCGGCAACGTGCCGCGCGGCCTGTGGGAGCGCTGGATCGTGCCCGACGGCGAGAACCGCATTCCACTCGCCTGCCGCTGCCTGCTGGTCGACGGCTTGAACGGCAAGACCGTGCTGTTCGAGACCGGCATCGGCGCGTTCTTCGAGCCGCGCATGCGCGAGCGCTACGGCGTCGTGGAATCGAATCATGTCCTGCTCGATTCGTTGAACAGGGCAGGCTTCTCGCACGAAGACATCGATGCCGTGGTCATCTCGCACCTGCATTTCGACCACGCCGGCGGCCTGCTCGCGGCGTGGGAAGAAGGCCGCCCGCCGCAGCTGCTGTTTCCCAACGCGACCTATCTGGTCGGCGAGGAATGCTGGCAGCGCGCGCTCGATCCGCATCCGCGCGACCGCGCCTCGTTCATTGCCGAACTGCAGCCTCTGCTGGAAGCGTCCGGCCGCCTCGAACGCGTGCAGGGTTCGCGCTCGCCGACGCTCGGCATGCAGGTGCGTTTCAGCTACTCGAACGGACACACGCCCGGGCTGATGCTGGCGGAAGTGTCCGGTTCGATCGAAGGCGGCGGCATCGCCTTCTGCGCCGACCTGATCCCGGGCCGGCCGTGGGTGCATCTGCCGGTCACGATGGGCTACGACCGCTTTCCGGAGCTGCTGATCGACGAGAAGCACGCGTTCCTGGATGACAAGCTGGCGCGCAACGTGCGTCTGTTCTTCACGCATGATGTCGGCTGCGCCAGCGCGCGCGTCGCGCGCGATGCGAAAGGGCGCTATTCGACGATCGAAGAGCGTGCCGAACTGATCGGAGATCCTGCGTGAGCAAGCGTGCGCGCAAAGCGTCGTCGTCGCCGATCATCGGCGTGGTACTGCTGATCGTCGTCGCCGCCCTGCTGTGGTTCGCCTGGCAGCAGCGGGCGTCGATACACCGGTGGCTGCCTGGATCGCCGCTCGCCACGACTCCGGCCGACGCGACGAAGCCGCCGCTGAGCGTGTCCGCCGATCGCATCGATGCCGCGAACGAAGGCCGTACGCTCAGCGTCGACGGCCGCCTGCGCGTGACGAAGCCGGCACGCGACACGCAGCTCGGCGTCAGCGCCGATGCGATCGCCCTGCTGCGCAAGGTCGAGATGCTGCAATGGCAGGAGCGCTGCAGTGCGTCTTCGTGCGACTACGCGCTCGCCTGGTCGGAGCAGCCGGTCGATTCCGGCACGTTCCGCGAGCGCAAGGGGCATGAGAACTCCACGCGTTTTCCGTTTGCCGGCGCGCGCTTCGTCGCCGACGACGTGCGCCTCGGCGCGTTCAAGCTGGATGCGGCATTGGCTGCGAAGGCCGCGGAGGCGTCGGTGCCGGCAGCGTGGCCGGTGCATGCGAGCCAGTTGCCGCCGAATCTCGCCGCGACGTTTCGCGAACGCGACGGCGTACTGTATGCGGGCGCCGGTCCGGACAAGGCCATCGCCGGCGACCTGCGCGTCAGCTACCTGATCGTCGCGGCCGGCGAGCAGCGCCTGAGCGGCGTGCAGCACGGCGACCGCCTGCATGCGGCCTTGAAGCCGTGAACGACGCTCCGACGAGGGGAACCTGATGCACATCACCGGAATCTACGCCGCGCTGGCGACCTTGCTCGTGCTGATCCTCGCGGCACGCGTCTCCCTCGGCCGCAAGTCGACACGGATCTACTTCGGCGAAGGCGGACACGCCGATCTGGCCTTGCGCGTGCGTGCCCACGCCAATGCGCTGGAGAACCTGCCGCTCGCCCTGCTGCTCCTGCTGCTGCTCGAATTGAACCAGACGCAGCCGCTGTGGCTGCATGTCTTCGGCGTCGTGCTGATCGTCGCCCGCATCCTCCATGCGATCGGCCTTTCGCGCACGTCCGCGTCGAGCATCGGCCGCTTCGCCGGCACCGGCCTCACCTGGCTCACGATGCTGGCGATGGCACTGCTGCTGCTGTGGCAGTGGTTCGTGATCGCGACCACGTCGTTGCAGTGAAGCGCTAGGCGCCGCCGAACAGCGCTTCGCCGTTGTCGAGCAGGTACAGCCCGGCGAACATCTTCGGGTCGATCGAATAGCCGGCGCGGATCTTCTCGACCAGCCACGCCGCGGCTTCGCGGCGCGGGACTTCGTGCACGGCGATGTCTTCGGTCTCGTCGCCACCGCCCTCGTGCGTACGCACCAG
Source organism: Dokdonella sp. (assembly GCA_036398455.1). GTDB lineage: Bacteria > Pseudomonadota > Gammaproteobacteria > Xanthomonadales > Rhodanobacteraceae > Dokdonella_A. The sequence goes on along the minus strand of DASWPR010000521.1, from coordinate 1,996 downwards.
ATCGTAGGCGCGCACGAAGGCAAGGATCTCATTGCTCATGCCGGCCGAGGTCGGGCCGGCCATCAGGAATTCGATGCGTCCGGCGCGATAGCCGGTTTCCTCGACGAGTTCGCGATGGGCCGCATCGACGGCGTTCTCGTCGGCGCTGGCGGCAACGTCGCCGACCAGACCGGCCGGCATTTCGATCGTCATGCACTCGATCGCCGGGCGGTACTGCTCGACGAACAGGATGCAGTCCTGCGGCGTCACCGCGATGATCATCACGCCGCCGCCGGGGTTCGTGCGTTCGGCGTATTCCCAGCGTCCGCGCCGCTTCAGGCGCAGCCACTTGCCGTTGCAAAGCGTCTCGGTTTCGGTCATCTTGCTCGGCTTCCCTGAACTTTCCGGCGCATCATCGGTCTGCGCACGTTCGGTTAGCTTGCGAGGTATTCACGATGAAGATCAAGAGAATTCTGAGCGCGTTCGCGTTCGTATTGATGACATCTGTGCTGATGACATCCGCCGCCGTCGCGCAGCAGGCCCCGGCCGCCGCCACGCGGCCGACGCTCGACCCGGCCACGCTGACGCACGAGCAGATCGCGCAGACGCAGGTGCCCGAGGCGCTGTTCCGGCTGGCTACGGTGTACAAGCAGAGCGGCGACAACGAGCGGCTCGAATGGACGCTGCAACGCCTGATCGTGCTGCGCCCGAACAGCGGCGACCTGAAACTCGCCCTGGCGACGACCTATGCGCTGCAGGGCCAGAGCAGCAAGACCTACGATTTGCTGCTGGGTGTGCAGAAGGCCGGCTTCGGCTACGACCTCTCGCACAACGAGAACTTCGCCAAGGTCGCCGACACCAAGGTGTGGAAATACATCGTCGATTCCTTGAACCAGAACCTGCAGCCGTTCGGCCAGGGCAAGGTCGCCTTCACGCTGCCGCGCGGCGACCACCTGTACGAATCGCTCGCGTTCGATCCGAAGCGCAAGCAGTTTCTCGTCGGCAGCGCGCGCGACGGCACCATCTCGCTGGCCTGCAAGGACGGCAAGCTGCAGCCGTTCATCAAGCCGGATGCGGCCAATGGCCTGTGGTCCGTCTATGCGATGGCCGCCGATCCCGCCAGCGATACCCTGTACGTGGCGAGCAGCGCGTCGGTGTACTTCAAGGGTTTCACGCAGGCCGATTTCGGCAAGGCCGGCATCTTCAAGTTCAGCCTGTCGACGGGAAAGCCGACCGGCAAGTACCTGCTGGCGCCGGACAGCCAGCCGCGCACGCTGTCGAGCATCGCGGTCGGCAAGGACGGCCTGCTGTTCGCGGCGGATGGCGTGCGCAACCAGATCTACCGCCTGGATGGCAGCGAGCTGAAGCTGATGCTGGAAAATCCGAAGCTGACCAGCATTCGCGGCCTGGCGCTCAGCGGCGACGGCAAGACGCTGTACTTCGCCGACTACACGCTCGGCGTGTTCGGGGTGGATCTGGCCGCCGGCCAGGGCTTCGAGTTCGGCTACGACACCGCCCGGCTGGTGCTCGCCGGCGTCGATGGCCTGTACTGGTACGACAACAGCCTGGTCGTGATCGAAAACGGCATCACGCCGCATCGCGTGATGCGGTTGAGCCTGAGCGACGACGGCCGCAAGATCCTCAAGGCGATGCCGCTGGATTCGGCGAATGCCGCCTTCGCGCTGCCGACCTACGGCACGATCGACGGCGATGGCTTGTATTTCATCGCCAACAGCCAGAAGAACCAGTACGACACCTATGGCACGCCGAAAGACGCGGCCAAGCTGGAGGCCGTGCAGGTGTTCCGCAGCGACCTGCGTTTCGCCTGGGACGAGCCGGGCATCGACCTGCGGGAGAGGGCGGCCATCCCGCCGCTGCTCAAGGCACCGAAGCCGAGCGGGCCGTTTGCCAATGTCGAGGCCGGCGCGCAGTCGGCGCCGGAACACTGACCGCCGCGACGATACGTTTTGCAAAGCAGCGGCGCGTCGAAGGCGCAAGTTTGCTATCGTCAGACTCC
>DASWPR010000520.1:0-2114 GCA_036398455.1 Dokdonella sp. | reverse complement strand
CGCCGGCACCCGCGCTCTCGGCGCGGCAACTACCCGAGCATGCAGAGCTTGCCTGCCGCAGTGCTATTCAAGCGTCATTCGCGCTCGATTCGGCTTGTGTTTTTCTGCTGGCGCGTCAGCGGCTTGCGTAGCGCTCAGCGGGTCGAAGCCGAACGCGCGGAGATGCCGACGGCCGTGGCTTCGGCAGGGATCGAACGCTCGCCGGCCAGGCTGCGCGCACGCGCCAGCGCCGTCTGGCGCGCCTCGTCCCGACCGAGTGCCGCGTACAGGCGCGCTTCCAGCACGGCACAGCCGAAGTCGCGCTCGGCCCAGCGCGACACGCGGCCCACTTCGATGGCCGCCGCATCGAGGTCGCCTTCGCTGATCAACGCGCCGGCGTAGGCGCCGGCGACGCGCGCGATCTCGGCCGGCACGCCGCCGGCGCGCGCGAGTGCGCCGGCGGCGTCGAACTCGGCGCGCCATTGCTCGCCGCCGCCGAAGCGCCAGCTCGCATCGGCCTTGGCCAGCCGGGCGAGGACGCCGGCGCGCCGCTGCTCGAGGCTGCCGGCCCAATCGGCGAACGCGACGACCTGGGCGTTCGCCTCGGCGCTGTTCTGCAGCCTGACGAGCGCGCGGATCTGCGTCGACCAGGCGTCGGCGCGCAGGTTCGCGTAGGACGCATCGCGCAGCGTCGCCACCGCGCGCCCGGCCAGCTCCGCGGCGAGCGAGGCGTGATCGGCGTCCAGTTCAATCTGCGCGAGCGGCGATGCGGCGGCTGCGGCGGTTGCGTCGTCGGGCGGCGGGTCGGCCGCGCGGACGCGATCGAGCAGGCTGCGCGCTTCGCGCAGGCGTCCGACTGCCGCGAGCGCCTTTGCGCGGGCGATCGCCAGCGAATCGCGCGTCGACGGATTGTCGATGCGCTGCGCGATCGCCGCTGCCGCGTCGGCGGCCTGCAGCGCCGCCGCCGGCTCGAGTTCGGCGAGGCGGCAGGCGATCTGTCCGATGTATGCGAACACGGCTTCGTTCAACGCACCCCAGCGTGCGAAGCCGTCGCCGGCAGCGATCAGCTGCGGCAGCGCCTGCGCCGGCCGGCCCTGGTCCAGATCGAGGAAACCCTGGTTCGCATCGACGCGCAGCAGGGCGAGCGAGTCGTTCGCCTGGCGAAAGGCGATGCGGGCGAGGGCATAGTCGTTCGCTGCGCTTTCGTAGTGGCGCAGGTCGGCCGCCGCGCCGGCGCGGCCCAGATAGGCCTGGCCGAGCTGCGCCGGCTCGTGCCCGGCCGCGAGCAGCCCGATCGCTTCGCCGAATGCCTGCTCGGCCTGCTGCGGATGGTCGCTGCGGATCGCGATCGCACCGAGGCCGTTGAGAATGCTGCCGCGCAGGACCGGCGCGGTCTGCGCCGACGCGTCGGCCAGCAACGGCTCGAGCCGTTCGCGTGCGGCGTCGAGGCGGCCGCCGCGGAAATCGATCTTCGCCAGACGCAGCTGCAGCTCGGGCGATCGCTGCTGCGCACCCGATGCCTGCTCGATCAGGCCGCGTGCGCCGGCAGGGTCGTCGGCCAGGATCGCCGCATCGATGCGTTTCAGCATTTCCGCATCGGCCGGTGCGTCGCCAGGCGCGCCCGGCGCCTGCCGGCCCATCGCGACGAGCAGCCGATCGGTCGCCGCGCGGGCCGCTTCGGTGATGTCTCGCGCACTCGCATCGACCGCGTAGTGGCGGGCACCGTCGTCGGCATCGAGCTGCACCTGCCAGGCATCGCCGCGGCGGCTTGCGCGCGGCGACACGGTGAGGCGGAAGCCGGCGATCTCGCGCACCGAACCGCCGCGTCCGTCCGCCGGCGCATTCAGCAGCGCAATGATGCTTTCGCTCGGCGTCGTCGGCACACCGGAACTGCGCAGCCGCGTCGCGACCATGTCCATCACGCCGAGGCGCATCCAGCTCGATTCGGCGCCGGGATCGACGGCGGCCGGCATCACGCCGGCGCTTTCCTGCGTGCGCAGCGAGGTGTCCGTGGCGTTCGCGTGATCGTCGCGTGCCGCCTGCCGCGCGATGAACCAGACACCGGCCAACGCGAGCACGAACGCCGCCGCTGCCGCCGCGAACACGGGCCATCGATGTGCGTGCCGCGCCGGGTC
>DASWPR010000519.1:0-6889 GCA_036398455.1 Dokdonella sp. | reverse complement strand
CTCGAGCAGGGTGTCGACGAGGCGCTCGTAGAAGCCGAGCCCGCCCGGATTCACCTTGCCCTTGCCATCCGGCAGCACGCGCGCCCAGGCCACGCTGAAGCGATAGGCCTTGAGGCCGAGGTCGCGCATCAGCTTGACGTCGTCTTTGTAGCGGCGATAGTGGTCGCAGGCGATGTCGCCGGTGTCGCCGTCGCGCACCATGCCCGGCGTGCGCACGAAGCGATGCCAGATGCTTTGCCCGGCCCCATCGGCGAGCGGCGAGCCTTCGATCTGATAGGCCGAGGTCGCGCTACCCCATAGAAATCCACGCGGAAACTCAAAATTCCGACTCATCGAATCGTCCGTGTTTTTAGAAGCGACTGGAACTGCGGGAATGAAAACGTTTACATTCGCAGGATAGCGTAAGAATCTCACGATTGGCAGACTGCGCGCGAGTGTGGCGCGTCCGCCGCACCGCTCGTCGCAGGCGGATCGCCGCGATACGCGGCAGCGCGGCGACCCCATCGGCGAAAGGACATCATGGCGACCGTACGACTCGATCACCTGCGCAAGGTCTACGAAAACGGCTTCGTCGGCGTGGCCGATGCAACGTTCGACGTGGCGCACGGCGAACTGCTGGTGCTGGTCGGGCCTTCCGGCTGCGGCAAGTCGACCTTGCTGCGCATGATTGCAGGACTCGAGACGATCAGCGCCGGCACGCTCGCGATCGGCGATCGCGTCGTCAACGAAGTGTCGCCGCGTGATCGCGACATCGCGATGGTGTTCCAGAACTACGCGCTGTATCCGCACATGAGCGTGGCCGAGAATCTCGCGTTCGGGCTGAAGCTGCGCGGCACGCCGAAGCAGGAGATCGCGCAGCGCGTCGACGAGGCGGCGCGCATGCTCGATCTCGGCCGCATGCTGCCGCTGAAGCCGGCGCAGCTATCCGGCGGCCAGCGCCAGCGCGTCGCGCTCGGGCGCGCGCTGGTGCGCAAGCCGGCGGTGTTCCTGCTCGACGAGCCGCTGTCGAATCTCGACGCCAAGCTGCGCCTGTCGACACGCGTGGAGATCGCCAAGCTGCATCGCGACCTCGACGCGACGATGATCTACGTGACGCACGACCAGATCGAAGCGATGACGCTCGGCCATCGCATCGTCGTGATGAAGAGCGGCGAGATCCAGCAGATCGACACGCCGATGCGCCTGTACGAGCGTCCGCTGAACATGTTCGTGGCGGGTTTTCTCGGCAGCCCGGCGATGAATTTCTTTCGCGGCACGGTGGTCGCCGACAACGGGCTCGCCCTCGACCTCGGCAGCGCCCGGCTCGCGCTCGATCCGGCGACGCAGGTCAAACCCGGCAGCGATCTCGTCGTCGGGCTGCGTCCGGAAGACCTCGTGCCGGCGCCGGCAGGGACCGGCGGGTCGCAGCTCGCCGCGCGGCTCGAACTGGCCGAACCGGTCGGCAACGAGATCTTCCTCAACCTGCGCGCCGGCGATCACGGCGTGGTCGCACGCGTGCCGCCGCAGGAAATTCCAGCCGTCGGCAGCGAACTGCACTTCGCGTTCAAGCCGCAGCGCCTGCATCTGTTCGACCCGGCCAGCGAACGCCGGCTGGAGACCGGCGCATGAGCCTGCGCAATGCGGGCATCGCAATACTGACGATCCTGCTGCTGTTTGCCGCGCCGGCGAATGCGCAGCTGGCACCGGCGGCTTCCGGCCAGTGGGAACCGGCCATCCGTCAGTTCGAAGCGGCCGACGCGGCGCATCCGCCGGCGCCGGGCGGCATCGTCTTCGTCGGCAGTTCGTCGATCCAGAAATGGACCTCGCTGGCCGCGGACTTTCCGACACTCAATGTGCTCAACCGCGGATTTGGCGGCTCGCGGCTCGACGATTCGACGCGCTACGCGCACCGCATCGTGACGAAATACCGGCCGCGCCGGGTCGTGCTCTACGCCGGCGACAACGATATTTTCGAAGGCCACAGCGCCGAACAGGTCTTCGCCGACTTCAAGGATTTCGTCGCGGCCGTGCGCGCGGACCTGCCGGACGAGCCGATCGCGTTCATCTCGATCAAGCCGAGCCCTTCGCGGGCGCATTGGCTGCCGGCGGTGCGCGCAGCCAATGCGCTGATCCTCGCGTATGCCCGTACGCAGAAGAACATCCGCTACATCGATGTGTTCACGCCGATGCTCGGCGCGGATGGGCAGCCGCGCGAGGATCTGTTTGGTCCGGACCGGCTGCATATGAACCGCGCGGGTTATGCGCTGTGGATTTCGCTGATCGCGCCTGATCTGCGCTGAGCCGCAAAGCCGGCCGCGAGCGCCGCGCCTCTGGCGACGCCGGAAAGCGCGCGCCTGTCCATCACGGCGGCGACACCCTCGATGCCGCATCCAGCAAGCCGGTGTCCGCTTGCGGCACGTTGTTGCGTATCCCCCGTCGCGAGGGCCGTCAGACGCCCTTTCTTCTGCGAACAGGTGAGGAGACGCCGGGATGAACACATCGATCCGCTTGATCCGTGGACGTCGCGCGCCGCTGGTCGCCGCGCTGCTGCTTGCGTTCGGCGCGGCCGCCGAAGCTGCGACGATCAGCGTGACCCAGGATACGGACAGCCATCTCTTCGGCCTCTGTTCCCTGCGCGAGGCAATGCAGTCCGCCAACGACCATGCCGCACCCGCAGGCACCAACTGCGTGGCCGGCTCGGGCGCGGACGACACCGTGCGGATTCCGTTTGCCAGCATCAGCCTGAGCCAGGGCAGTCTGGCGTCGACCGGTACGCTGCGCATCGAAGGGACAGCAGGCGGCGGCAAGACGGCCGTCGTGCGCCCGCCGGACGCGCCCGCGTTTCCGATCTTCAGCGTGGTGAGCGGAGACCTGACCCTGCAACATCTGCAGATCAGTGGAGGCCGCGCCGACTTCGCAGGCTACGGCGGTGGCGGCGGCATCAGCTCGAACGCAACGCTGACGCTGATCGATAGCATGGTGAGCGGCAATTCCTCGGCGACCAACGGGGGCGGTGGCGGAATCTACAGCGTCGGTCCCTTGACCCTGATCGACAGCACGGTCTCCGGCAACAGCGCCGAATCCGCGACGAGCTGGGGTGGCGGCATCGCCGCAAAGTACCCGGTGTCGGTGATCGACAGTACGATTTCCGGGAATTCCGCGGTGAACGCCGGCGGCGGCATGGCAATTTTCGGCCTGGCCAATCCGACCCTGATGATCAGCAACAGCACGGTGGCCGGCAACAGCGTCAGCCAGGGCAACGCCGGCGGCATCTTCGTCAACATCGATACCGTGGCTACGATTTCCAACAGCACCGTCGCGTTCAATACGACGAACGCGAGCGGAACCGGCGCCGGCATCTTCGTCAACGGCGGCAACTACGGCGACGGCCAGCTGGCCTTGAGCAGCACGCTCGTCAGCGGCAATTTGAGCGGCAAATATACCCAGGACATCGCTGCCGCCACGTCCATCACGGTCAGCGGCAGTCGCAATCTGGCTCGCGTCTGGTCTGCGCAGATCACCCTACCCAACGATACGCTGACGTGCAGTGCGGACGTCGCCGCGCTGGGCGACAACGGCGGACCTACGCAGACGGTGCGCCTGCTCGCGAACTCCTGCGCGATCGACGGCGGCGCCCGGAACACACTGCAATACGATCAGCGCGGCGCGGGCTTCGCACGCGTCGTCGGCGCCAATGCGGACATCGGCGCGTTCGAATATACGGACGTGATCTTCGCAAATGGTTTCGACGGGGCCGACCCGTAGAGTCGACGTGCGCCGCGCGTCGCTCGATGAGTCTTGCTACTGCGCCGTTGCCGGAGCTGCCAGATCGCGGCAGTCCGCGCACACGCCGTGCACTTCCAAGGTCTGCGCGCGCGGGCGGAAACCGCGGTCCCTGGCCTGCTCGCTGAGCAGCTTCGACACGCGTTCGTCGCACACCTCGACCGCTGCGGAGCAGACATCGCAGATCAGGAACGGCACTTGGTGCGCTTCGTTCGGATGATGGCAGCCGACGAACGCGTTGATCGATTCGAGCTTGTGGATGAAGCGGTTCTCGAGCAGGAAATCGAGCGCCCGGTAGATCGTCGGCGGCGCCGCGCCGCTGTGCTCGTCCTTCAGGCGGTCGAGCAGGTCGTACGCCTTGACCGGCTTCGATTCGGCCGCGATCAGCTCCAGCACGCGCAGGCGCAGCGGCGTCAGGCGCAGACCGCGCAACTCGCAGGCGCTCGACACCGCACCGACGAACGCATCGGCGTCGTGGTGATGGTCGTGGCGTCCGTGGCGTTGGCTGGCGGGCTGGGACATGGTCATGGCGGTATCCGGATGGTGCATCTTAGCGCGGACCCTCGCTGGCCGCGCGAATCTCACCCGGCATAGATGGCGGCGGGCGGCGCGCGATCAAGCGCAGCAGCGCGCCGCTACCAGCCGCGCCCGCTGTCGTTGCGCTTGAAGGTCGCGCGCACCGAGCGCTGCGCAGCGGCACGCAGATTGACGCCGCAGTGGCGGCACGCCTTCGCCGCCGGCACATTGCGCAGGCCGCATTCGGGGCATTCGATGAGCGACGATTTCGACAGCGCGACCACGATCCAGCCGATCGGCCCGAGCACCAGACCCCACACCAGACCCGACAGCCAGCGTCCTTTGGCGAGGCCGATCAGCGCGCCGACGACGCCGCAGGCAACGGTGATGCCGACCGCCCAGGCCCACAGCGCCGGATCGAGCAGGGCGCCGGTGCAGCCCTGCACCAGGGTCTGCACGGCGTCGCCATCGCCGAAATCGAAATCCTTCAGGCCCGAATAGCATTCGCCGAGTGTCATCGCCGTCTCAATCCGTCCGCACGATGGCCGCTTCGATACGCCGCAGCGCTTCATCGCGGCCGGCCAGGAACACGGTCTGGTCGATCGAGGGCGAAACCTGCGTGCCGGTCAGCGCCACGCGCAGCGGCTGCGCCACTTTGCCCATGCCTTCGCCGATCGATGCCGCAGCGGCTTCGATCGCGCCATGAATACCCTCGACCTTCCACTCGGCCAGTGCGGCGAACTGCGCATGCGCCGCTTCGAGCGCCACGCGCGCGGTCGGCGTCTTCAAATGCTTGGCGACCGCCTGTTCGTCGTAGGTCTCCAGCGGCGCGTACCAGACGCGCGCCTTCCCGGCCATTTCCTTCAGCGTCCTGGCGCGATCGCGCAGCGCGACGATCACGTCGGCCGGATCCGGCCCGTGCGCCGGGTCGATGCCGGCTGCGCGCAGATGCCACTCGAAATGCGGCGCGATTTCGCGCGGGTCGTCGTTCTTCAGGTATTGCTGGTTCAGCCACGACAGCTTCTCGATATCGAAGCGCGAGGCCGACTTGTTGACGTCGTTCGCATCGAACAGCTCGATCATCTGCGCAGTCGAGAAGATCTCCTGGTCGCCATGCGACCAGCCGAGGCGGACCAGGTAGTTCAGCAAGGCATGCGGCAGGAAACCGTCGTCGCGGTACTGCATCACGCCGACCGCGCCGTGGCGCTTGCTCAGCTTCTGCCCGTCCGCGCCGAGGATCATCGGCAGGTGCGCGAAGCTGGGCACCTCGGCGCCGAGCGCCTTGTAGATATTGATCTGGCGCGGCGTGTTGTTGACGTGGTCGTCGCCGCGGATCACGTCGGTGATGCGCATGTCGATGTCGTCGACGACGACGGCGAAGTTGTAGGTCGGAAAGCCGTCGGAGCGGATCAGCACGAGGTCGTCGAGCTCCTCGTTCGACCATTCGATGCGGCCCTTGACCTTGTCTTCGAATACGACGCTGCCGGACAGCGGGTTCTTGAAGCGCAGCACGCGGTTCGGATCGTCGCGCAGGGGCTCGTTCTTCTCGCGATAGAAGCCGTTGTAGCGCGGCTTCAGGCCCTTCGCCATCGCCTCGCTGCGCATCGCCTCGATGTCTTCCTTGCTCTCGTAGGCGTAGTAGGCCTTGCCCGCCTTGAGCAGTTCGGCCGCAACCTCGCGGTAACGATCCATGCGTAGGGTCTGGTAGTACGGCCCTTCGTCGTGCGCCAGGCCGAGCCAGTTCATGCCGTCGAGAATCGCCTGCACCGCTTCCTGCGTGGAGCGCTCGCGATCGGTGTCTTCGATGCGCAGGATGAACTCGCCGCCGCGATGCCGCGCTTCCAGCCAGCAGTACAACGCCGTGCGCGCCCCGCCGATATGCAGGTAGCCGGTGGGACTCGGGGCGAAACGGGTACGAACGGTCATCGCGTTAGACTTGGAAGACTGGAAAGGCGCGCAAGATTACCAGAGCACGCCTGTCGCAACCCTGGCACCGGAATCCGCATGAGCTCCAATACCCGTCTGCGCCTCGTTTCGCCGCTCTTCCTCGCTGCCGCGCTCGCTGCCTGCGGCGATGCGCCGTCCAAGCACCCTGCCGCGGTCGCCGAAGGCACGCGCGCGACGCTCGCCCTGCTCGAATCGACCGACCTGCATTCCAATATCCGCAGCTTCGACTACTACCAGGACAAGGACGATCCGACCCTCGGCTTCGAGCGCATGGCGACCCTGGTCAGGCAGGCGCGCGCGCAGTACGAGAACAGCCTGCTGTTCGATGCCGGCGACACCATCCAGGGCACCGCGCTGGCCGACTACCAGGCCCTGGTCAAGCCGCTCGGCTGCGACCAGGAACTGGCGATCTACCGCGCGATGGATACGCTCGGCTACGACGGCGGCACCATCGGCAATCACGAATTCAACTACGGCCTGCCCTTCCTCGCCCAGGTCACCGGCCATCCGATGAACGTCGACGGCGTGCCGGCGCAGCGCTGCCAGGGCCCGCATTTTCCGCAAGTGCTGTCCAATGTCCTGAGCAAACGCGACGACCAGCCGATCTACGCACCCTACGCCGTGCTGGAGCGCAGCCTCAAAGTTCGCGACGCCGACGGCCATG
>DASWPR010000518.1:0-9133 GCA_036398455.1 Dokdonella sp. | reverse complement strand
CGCGGACGGCAAGATCTCGGGGCCGCTGGTCGGCGATATCGACGCCGGCGGCCGTACCCCGGAAGAAGTCGCCGCCGAAATCAAGGAGAAACTGGCGACCTACGTGCGCGACCCGCAGGTAACGGTCATCCTCACCCAGCTGCGCAGCCACGAGTATCTTTCGCGCGTGCGCGTCACCGGCGCGGTGCGCCAGCCGGTATCGGTGCCTTATCGCCAGGGCATGACCGTGCTCGACGCCGTGCTCGCAGCCGGCGGCACCAACGAATTCGCGGCGTCCGACCGCACCGAGCTGTATCGCAAGGAAGGCGAAGGTACGCATGCGTATGCCGTCAGACTGGACCAGATCTTGCAGAAAGGTGAACTGACGACGAACTATCCGGTCCAACCCGGCGACGTCATCACGGTGCCCGAACGCACGTTCTGATCGCCGCCGGCCCCGCCGCAGCCGATTGCGCAAGACCCTGACCACGACGAGACCATGACAACGAACAGCGAAATGGTTCCGCTCAACGAAATGGCGCCCATCGTCATCGCCGAGGGGCGTCGTCGCGTGTTTTCTCTCGCCGTGGTGTTCGCGTTCGTCGCGCTCACCGCGCTGGTGATCGGCATGCTGTGGCCGAAGAGCTATGTCTCCTCGACCACCGTGCTCGCGCAGAAGAGCGACATCATCCAGCCGCTGCTCGAAGGCCGCGCGGTGCCGACCGGCGTGTCCGACCGCGTCGCCATCGCCAAGCAGGTGATCTTCAGCGGCAAGGCGCTCGGCGAGATCCTGAAGACCGGCGGCTGGACCGCGCTGCACCCCGATCCGGTGGCGCAGGACCGCCTGATGGAGGCGATCAAGGGCCGCACGGCGATTTCGAGTCCGCGCGAAAGCCTCGTGCAGATCAGCTATCACGACTCCGATCCGGAGCGTGCGTTCAAGGTCACCGAGCGCTTCGCCGAACTGTTCATCCAGGAAAGCCTGGCGACCAAGGAACGCGAGAGCCGCGAGGCCTACGAGTTCATCAACAGCCAGGTCGAGGACTATCACAAGAAGCTGACCGACGCCGAGGACAACCTGAAGAAATACCGCGCCGAGAACGCGGACGCGCATCCGGGCAGCGAAGCGGACACCAACAGCCGCATCAGTTCGCTGCGCGGCGGTGTCGAGCAGGCGCGCCTCAACGTGATGGAACTGCGTTCGACCGAAGCGGCGCTGTCCTCGCAGCTCTCGGGCGAGTCGGAAATCACCGCGGTGCAGACGCGCGCCGGCGTGTTCCGCGCGCAGCTGGCCGAATTGCAGTCGCAGCTGGACAAGCTGCTGCTGACCTATACCGATCAATACCCGGATGTCGTGCGCATCCGCCATCAGATGGACGACCTGCGCAGGCAGGTCGAAGAAGAAGAACACCGCAAGCAGGATGCGCAGCGCAACGGCACGCCGTCGACGCTGGATGCGACGGCGCAGTTCAATCCGCTCTATCAGGAACTGCGCAGCAAGCTCGCCGACGTGCGCCGCCAGATCGCCGCGAACGCATCGCGCCAGGGCGCCACCGAGTCCCTGCTCGGCACCGAACTCGACCGCAGCCGCCGCATCGCTGCGTCGGAGAGCGCCCTGGCTGAATTGACGCGCGACTACGAAGTCAATCGCGACATCTACCAGGACCTGCTCAAGCGGCGCGAGAACGCGCGCGTGTCGATGAACCTCGATGCGGAAGGCCGCGGCCTGACGTTCCGCATCCAGGATCCGGCGACCAAGCCGCTGCGCCCGACCGGGCTCAGCCTGATGCACTTCGCCGCGGCAGGCATCGTGCTGGCGCTGCTGGTGCCGTTCGCCCTCCTGTTCCTGCTCGCCCGCTTCGACCCGCGCGTGCGCTCGGCGCGCGAACTCGCACGCCACATCGGCGTGCCGGTGCTGGCGACGGTGCCGGTGTACGCGACGCCGCGCGAACGCCGTCTGCAGCGCACGCGCAACGCGCTGGCGATCCTGCTGATACTCGGCGTATTCGCCGCGTATGCGCTCACGTACTGGCTTCGACTGACCAAGGCGCTATGAGTCCCGCAGACGACAAACCGAATTCGGAACACGGGCACGCAGCGCTCGACATCGCGCTGCGCGCCAGCGCCAGCCGTTCGATCGCGCGCATCGTCGAACCGCACGCGCTGACCACGCGCACACTGGAAGAGCGCCGGCTGATCCACCGCGACGAATCCTCGCGCGTGCAGGCCGACGCGTTCCGCGAAATCCGTACGCGCCTGCTCGCACTCGGCGGGCCGAACAACTTCGTCACCATGGTCGCGCCGGTCAGCCACAAGTCCGGCGGCAGTTTCGTCGCGCGCAACCTGGCGACGGCGTTCGCCTTCGACGAGGCGAAGACGGCGCTGCTGATCGACTGCGACGTGCGCCACGCCGCGCAGCACACTGCGCTCGGCGTGAATCCGACCGACGGCGGCCTGATCGACTACCTCGAACATCCCGCGCTCGGCGTGGAGAAGATCCTCTACCACACCGGCATTCCGCGCCTGCGCCTGATTCCGGTGGGCAAGCGACGCGAGATGAGCGCGGAATATTTCTCCTCGTTCCGCATGCGTGCGGTGCTCGACTCGCTGCGCAGCCGCTATGCCGACCGCTATCTGTTCATCGACAGCCCGGCCGTGAAGGGTTCGCCGGACGCGCGCATCCTCGCCGATCTGGTCGATTTCGTCGTGCTCGTCGTCGGTTACGGGCGCGATACTCCAGGAGCCGTGAACCAGGCCCTGGCCAGTTTCGATCCGAACAAGATCGCGGGCGTGGTGTTCAATCACGCGCCTTAGCGCGGCAGGCCAAGGGGAGGACATCGACATGTCAACACGACGTTCGCTGGCGCGAGCCCTGGCCGCGCTGTCTTCGGCGTTCGCGCCGCTCGCCGCGCAGGCGATCCAGATCGACTACCGCGTCGAGATGGGCATCGAGCACAACGACAATGTGAACCTGAGCGACTCGGATCCGTCCGCGGCGACGATCCTCGAGCCGACGCTCGGCTTCGGCATCCGCCAGGAAGGCTCGACGATCCAGGCCGCCGCCGAAGGCATCGTGCAGTACCGCGACTACATCAGCGGCGACTTCGGCAGCGAGTTCCGCACCCAGCTCGCCGCGCACGCGAACTGGACCGCGATTCCCGAGCGCCTCAACATCACGATCGAGGACTACAACACGGTCCAGCCGATCGATGTGCTGGCGGCGAATACGCCGAACAACCAGCAGCAGACCAACGTTTTCGCGGTCGGGCCGACCTTGAGCTTCCGCCTCGGGCCGACCATCCGCGGCCAGGCGGAATTGCGCTACATCAACAGCCAGGCCAGCGAAACGGACGATTTCAATTCGCAGCGGATCAGCGCCGCGCTGCGCGCGATCAAGGATCTCAGCCCGACCAATACGCTGTCGGCCAACGTGACCAGCGAGCACATCGATTTCGACAGTTCGGATGTCGGGCCCAATTACGATCGCACCAGCGTGTTCGGCCGCTACACGCGCAAGTGGGCGAAGTTCGACATGACGCTCGATGCGGGCTATTCCTGGCTGCACTACTCGCAGGGCGACGTCGACGATCGTTCCAGCCCGCTGTTCCGCGGCGACATCGCCTGGCGCGTGACCGATCAGAGCACGTTGAAACTGGATTTCTCGCGCCAGTATTCCGATGCCGCTTCGAGCATGGTGCTCGGCGCCGATATCGGCAATACGATCCCGACCAGCATCACCACCGGAGACGCGACGGTCACCTCCGACGCGTACCTGGAACAGCGCGTCGCCTTCGGCTACGCCTACCAGGGCGTGCGCGCTTCGTTCAACGTGGCGCCGTACTACCGCAAGCTCGAATACGCCGGCATCGGCCAGCTCGACCAGACCGGTCGCGGCGGCACCGCGGCGTTCGCCTGGCGGCTGCAGCCGACGCTGACGTTCGGCGTGAATGCGAACGGCGAGAAGCTGAGCTATCAGGGGCTGGATCGTTCCGACACCACCTGGAGCCTGGACTTCTCCTTGAACAAGCAATGGACGCGTCACTGGAGCTGGCGGGTGCAGTACACGCGCTACCAGCGCGACAGCACGGCGCCGGGCCAGGACAGCGACCAGAACATCATTTATTTCGGAGTCGCCTACACGCGCTGAGCGTCGCTGCGCAATGCCTGCGCCCGGACCTGCGACGGCCTGGCCGCACATGGGCGCGATGCGTACGGCGACGGCACGGCGGCGCTAGGCCAAAGAGAGATCGATGAACACGATTCTGGTGACCGGCGGCGCGGGCTACATCGGCAGCCACGTGGTGCGGCAGCTCGCCGAACGCGGCGAGCAAGTGATCGTGCTGGACAACCTCAGCAGCGGTTCGCGCGAGGCGGTGCTGGCCGGCACCTTCATCCAGGGCAACGTCGGTGATCGCGCGCTGACCGAGCGCATCCTGACCGAACACCGGGTCGGTGCGGTGCTGCATTTCGCGGCGCACACGGTGGTACCCGAGTCCGTGCGCGATCCGCTCAAGTACTATGGCAACAACACCTGCGCGACGCGCAACCTGCTCGAAAGCTGCGCTGCTGCCGGCGTCGCTCACTTCGTGTTTTCCTCCACCGCCGCGGTGTACGGCATGCCCGCTTCCGGCGTGGCCGACGAACAGACCGAACTGCGCCCGATCAATCCGTACGGCTCGTCGAAGCTGATGAGCGAGATGATGCTGCGCGACCTCTCCGCCGCGACCGCCCTGCGCCATGTGATCCTGCGCTACTTCAACGTCGCCGGCTGCGATCCGCAAGGACGCATCGGCCAGTCGACGCCGAATGCGACGCTGCTGATCAAGGTCGCCTGCGAACACGCGGTGGGCAAACGCGCCGAACTCGGCATCTTCGGCACCGACTACCCGACGCCGGACGGCACCGGCATCCGCGACTACATCCATGTCGAGGACCTCGCTGCGGCGCACCTGCGCGCGCTCGACTACCTGCGCGACGGCGGCGCCTCGGAAACATTGAACTGCGGCTACGGGCGCGGCTACAGCGTGCGCGAAGTCATCGACACCGTGGCGAGGATCAGCGGCGCCGCATTGCGCGTGGTGGAACATCCGCGGCGCGCCGGCGATCCGCCGATGCTGATCGCGCGCGCCGACCGGCTCAAGGCGGTCCTCGGCTGGCAACCCCGATATGATGATCTCGACTTCATCGTGCGTACCGCGTTGGCCTGGGAGCGACACCTGCAAGCCCGTGCGGCCGCATCGTGACGGACCGGCACGGCAGCCGTTTCAAGCGTCCGTGCGACGCGCCAGCAGCAGCGGATAGGGCGCGGGTTCGACCAGGTTCAACGCTTCGCCGACGAGCTCGACCGAACCGTTGAGCAGGTCGGCGAAGTTCTTGTGATTGCTGAAGGGTGGATCGTAGAAGGCGGTCCGACGCAGGACCGTAAAACCCGAGGTCTCCAGCAATGCCGCAATCGCATCCACCGAATGCAGGGTCAGCGACGTCGCGCGCGGCCCCGCCGCGCGTGGTCCGTAGCGGAATCGCCGATACGCGCGCCGCAGCAGCGGCCAGGTCTTCGTCGCCACGATCAGATGCCCGAGCGGACGCAGCACCCGGTGGACTTCGCGCAGATACTCGCGCGCGTCGGGAACGAACGGCAGCACCACCACCGACGTCACGATATCGAAGCTTGCATCGGCGAAGGTCAAGCCGTTTTCGGGACATGCCTCGAAGCGCAGCTCCGGATACTCGCGCCGGGCGAACGCGATGCGCTGCGGATCGACATCCACGCCGGTCACGCGCGGATGCGTGCGTGACATGGCATGGGTCAGATCGCCGTAACCACATCCGTAGTCGAGCACTTCTCCGGACACTTCTTTCAGCAGCGCCAGGACGGCACGGTGCCTGCGCACCTGGTGCGCATCCTGCGGCGCATCTCTGTGGAAATGCGCCGGTACATCCGTCAATGCGCTAGGAGCGTTGGTATCCACC
The DNA here is from genome assembly GCA_036398455.1 of Dokdonella sp. GTDB lineage: Bacteria > Pseudomonadota > Gammaproteobacteria > Xanthomonadales > Rhodanobacteraceae > Dokdonella_A. The sequence goes on along the minus strand of DASWPR010000518.1, from coordinate 3,184 downwards.
ATGTCGGTACTCAATCCAATCGCAAGATGCGGCATTATCCACGCGAACGAGCGGACGCGCGCCAGGTTCGCCTGCGCACTCGGCCTGCTGCTCGGCGTGTCGGCGTGCGCGCCGACGCAGGCCGGACCCTGGCAATTCGTCGACGAGACCCGGCAGCGGGTCGATCCGATCGTCGACACCGATTCGCGCTTCGACGCGGTCTGGGCCGATTTCAACAGCGACGGCTGCTACGACGCCTTCGTCTTCGACCACGGCGGCGACAGCAACGACGATACCGCGCCGGGCCGCAGCAGCCGTCTGTGGATCAATCGCTGCGATGGCAGCAACACCTTCGTCGAGGTGTCGAACGCGCAGGCGCGGTACTACATCCCGAATCCGACGACGCCGCGCGGCTCCGGCTGGCTGAGCCTGCTCGACTTCAACGGCGACGGCCGCCAGGACTTCTGGCTGCGCGATGCGAGCACGCTCGCCGCACGCTACGTCAACGGCACTGCGGACGGCGCGCACTCGCCGTCGTTCGCGCAGAAGCAGGCCGGCTGCGACGACTACTGCGAATTCGGCGACATCAGCGGCGCCAATGCGCTGCAGATCATCCGCACGACGCGCCGCGTGGAGGACATGAGCGACGGCCACGCGATCTATCCCGCGGCCGGCGAGGCTGCGCGCAGCATCATCGGCGACGTCGTCGGCAACGGCTGGCAGGACATCATCCAGCCGGCCAATCACGGCTATTGGCAGAACAACCAGGGCACGCTGGTCTGGCGCAGCGCGCCGGCGCTCAAAGGCAACATGAGCCTGCTCGTGCTTGCCGACTTCGACAACGACGGCGCAATGGACCTGCTGACTTTCGACGGCGACGACAACGCCGGCATCGGCCACGCGTATCTGTTCCGCAACGACGGTGCCGGCAACTTCACCGATGTCACCGCCGGCTCCGGCCTCGACAGCGTGCCCTACATCGGCTGGTGGACCGGCTACGGCAACGTCGTCGCCGCCGACTTCGACAACGACGGCCTGCCCGACCTGATGATGGCCGGCGTGACGCGGTCGCCGTCGTCGGTGCTGCTGCTGCGCAATCTCGGCAACCTGCACTTCGCGCGCATCGACGCGGCCAATTTCGGCACATCGCAGAACCCGGACAACGCCCCGCACAACGCCGGCGCCGGCAAGCCGCGCGCCGCCGTCGCCGATTTCGACAACGACGGGCGCCTCGACATCATCAAGACGCAGGCCGGTACGAATCTCGGCATCTGGCGCAACACCACCAATACCGACGGCACGCACTGGATGAAAGTGCGTGTGCGCGGCCCCGGGCTCAACAGCGATGGCGTCGGCACCGATCTCAAGTGGTATCGCCCCGGCACCAGCGAGCTGCTCGCGCACATGAGCGTGCAGGTCGGCAACCAGCATCCGCAGACCTGGGTCCACACCGGCCTCGGTGCGCACGCCAACGCCGATCTTGCGGTGCGTTTCCCCGACGACGGGCCGAGCTATCGCTTCGACAATCTGGCGGCCGACCAGGAAGTCGTCGTCTACGCCAACGGCTGCCTGACCCAGCACTGGATGCCCGGCAGCGGCTGGTCGCTGCAGCCGCCGGCGAACTGCGGCGCGAGTGCGCCGCTGCCGCGCGGCCACAGCCGGCATCCGCGCGTCGCGGCCGTGCGCCACGTGCGGCACGCGGCCTGCGACGACGCCAAGCGTGCCGACCTGCCGAAGCGGCAGCAGATGCAGGTGCACCGCAACGGCGCCGCCGGTGCCGAGGTGATGGTCTCGACCGGGATTCCGTTCGCGCCGGGCGTACTCACCGACGCCCAGCGGGTACGCATCCTCGATGCGAATGGAGCGGAAGTTCCCGCGCACGTCGAACCGACGCTGCGCTGGCATTTCAAGGACGGCAGCATCCGTGCCGTGCGCGTGCAGTTCAAGGCCGCCTTGAAGAACGACGGCGCGAACTACTTCTTCGCGTTCGATCAGGCGCGCACGGCCGACGCGCACGGCTGGCCGTATGCCGACGGACTCGTCGACGGACCCGACGGCGTGCGCGTGCCCGGCGCATTGGCCACGCTCGATCCCGTCTGGCTGAGCGAATCGCTGATCGCCGGCCCGCAGGAAGCCGCCGTGCCGCCGACTGCCTACGACAAGTTCGTCGCGCGGCAATTCGAGTGGGCGCGCGCGCTGCCGACCAAGGAAGCCAGCGCGTGGCTGTTCGACCGCACGACGACCCTGTTCAAGCAGTACGTGCGCAGCGGCCGCCAGGACTACCTGCAGGCGGCCACGCAGAGCTACCGCTTCTACATGAGCTACCTGCGCCGCAGCGGGCCGCCCGATCGTTCGCATTGCGGTGGCGGCTGGGAGTACAACGGCGTCAATCCGTGCGACGTGAAATACGTCTACATCGAACCGATCCTGCTGGCGCTGGCGCTGAACGGCGACGACAGCCTGCACGACAAGGCGCTGCTCGACCTGATGGTCAAGGTGTGGGACTCGGGCGGCTATCACACGCAGACCACCGCCTACGAACGCGCCGACCAGGGTTTCACCGAACGCCAGGCCGGTCTCGGACTCACCGCCGTCGTCAGCGCGTACGAACTGACCGGCGATCCGGCCTATCGCGCCGACATCGACAAGCGCGTCGGCTGGCTGTTCGATCACCAGCAAGGCGATCCGAAGACGCACCTGCTGGTGGATGGCAAGGAGAGCGACGGCGCGTGGCGCCACAGCTGGCAGAAGCACGAAGGCGACGACTACAACCCGGCGACCGACGTGCGCGGCGGCTCGCCCTGGATGAGCGAGAACATCATCGACGGGCTCTGGCACGCCTGGCTGGTGACGGCCGACCCGCGCATCCCGGTCATGATCACCGCGTTCGGGCGCTACCTGGAACGCTACGGCTGGATCGATCCCGCCGTCCTCCAGCAGCCCGGACACGACTGGCGCCTCGGATGCGCCGGCCCGGACGGCCAGATCGCCTGGTACTGGTCGTCGTCGCAGGCGACGCCGGAGCAGCTCGTGAAGATCCAGGATTCCGAAGGCTGGTTCAGCGATGCGCACACCGTCGAGCTCGGACTCGCGGTCGCCGCCGCGCGCTATTTCGAAACCGATCCGGCGATGCAGAAGGCGCTCGAGCGGCGTCTCGCGCTGATCGCCAATTCCTACGCGACCAAGTGCGCGGAAAGCAGCTCGA
>DASWPR010000517.1:0-9235 GCA_036398455.1 Dokdonella sp. | reverse complement strand
GCTCCACAATTCCTTGATGCCGAGGCGGTAGATGTTGGCGAGGCGGCGCATGTCAGGCGTCCTGCTTCTTCAGCAGGGCGATTGCCGCGCCGAGGATCACCGGCACCGACAGCAGCAGCGGCCAGAACGCCGCGTGCAGGTCGCCGAAGCCGAGCGCCTTGTTGAACACGCCGCGGCTGATCGCGAACATGTAGGTCGCCGGGTAGAGATCGCCGATGACGCGGCCGGCGCCTTCGAGCGAGGACACCGGATCGATCAGCCCGGCGAACTGCACGGCGGGGATCAGCGTGCCGATCATCGTGAAGAACATTGCCGCGATCTGGCTGCGCGTGACCGACGAGGCGACGAGGCCCATGCCGGTCGCGGCAATGCTGAAGACGAATGCGGCCAGCAGCAGGGCCGGGTAGCTGCCGGTCACCGGCACGCCGAACACGGTGACCGCGGCGAGGCTCATGAAGAGGAAATTCACCATCGACAGGCCGATGTAGGGCAGCTGCTTGCCGAGCAGGAATTCGCTGCGCGAGGTCGGCGTGACGTAGAGATTGATGATCGAGCCGAGTTCCTTCTCGCGCACGACGGCGAGCGCGGTCAGCATCGCCGGCAACATGAGCAGCAGCAGCGGAATCACCGCGGGCACCATCGCCGGCAGGCTCTTCACGTCGGGGTTGTAGCGGTAGCGCGTCTCGATGCCCACCGCGCCTGCCGCGTTTTCGCCGAGGCGTTCGCGTGTCTGCTGCGCGAGCCACAGCTGGTGCATGCCGGCCACATAGCCCTTCACCGTTTCGGCGCGGGTCGGCATCGCGCCGTCGATCCAGGCGCCGACCTCCACCGGCCGGCCGCGCATCGCGTCGCGGCCGAAGCCCGCCGGAATCTCGATCGCGAGCGACAGCTCGCCGCTGCGCATGCGCCGGTCGAGTTCGGCATAGTCGGTGATCGGCGCCTGCTCGATGAAGTAGCGCGAGCCCGACAGATTCAGCGCGTAGTTCTGGCTGAGCGTCGACTGGTCGCGGTCGAGCACGGCGTAGCGCAGGTTCTCGACATCGAGGCTGATGCCGTAGCCGATCACGAACATCAGCAGGAGCGAGCCTGCGAGCGCGAGCGCGCCGCGCACCGGATCGCGGCGCAGTTCGAGCGCCTCGCGCCACGTATAGCTGAACATGCGCCGCGTGCTGAAGCGCCGCTGCCGCGGCCGGGCGGGCGCCGCCGCGATCGCCGGAGCGGCAGCGTCGCCGGGTTCGCCGCTGCCGCCGCCGGCCTCGACGAGACAGGCGATGAAGGCTTCTTCGAGTGTCTTTGCGCCACGCCTGGCGACGAGTGCGCCTGGCGCGCCGCTGTCGAGGACGCGGCCCGCATGCATCAGCGAGATGCGATCGCAGCGCTCGGCTTCGTTCATGAAATGCGTGGAGATGAAGATCGTCACGCGGTCGCGCCGCGACAGTTCGATCAGCAGGCGCCAGAAGTTGTCGCGTGCGATCGGATCGACGCCCGACGTAGGCTCGTCGAGGATCAGCAGCTCGGGCTTGTGCACCATCGCGACCGCGAGCGACAGCCGCTGGCGCATCCCGAGCGCAATCGCCTCGGGCAGGCTGTACAGCACGTCGGCGAGACCGAACCGCCGCACCATCTCGTCGACGCGGCCGGACAATTCGGCGGCCGGCACATGGAACAGGCGCGCGTGCAGCAGCAGGTTCTGCGCGACGGTCAGCTCGCCGTACAGCGAAAAACCCTGCGACATGTAGCCGACGCGCCGGCGCGTGTCGATGTCCTTCGGATCGACCTTGTGGCCGAACAGCCACGCCTCGCCTTCGCTGGCGGGCAACAGGCCCGTGAGCATCTTCATGGTGGTCGATTTGCCGCAGCCGTTGGAGCCGAGAAAGCCGAAGATCTCGCCGCGCCGGATGCGGAAATCGACGCGGTCGACGGCGACGAAATCGCCGAAGCGCATGGTCAGGCCGCGGGCTTCGATCGCGATATCGGAGTCGGCGTCGCCGGCGAGCGGCGATATCTCGACCGGTACGTAGCCGCGTTTCTCCTGTTCCGGCAGTAGCTGGATGAAGGCCGCCTCCAGCGATGCGCTGCCGGTGCGCGCGAGCAGTTCCTGCGGCGTGCCGGTGGCGAGCACCTTGCCCGCGTCGATCGCCACGAGCCAGTCGAAACGCTGTGCTTCGTCCATGTAGGCCGTGGCGACGATGACGCTCATCGCCGGCCGCGTACGGCGGATGCGTGCGATCAGGCTCCAGAACTGCGCCCGCGCGAGCGGATCGACGCCGGTCGTCGGCTCGTCCAGCAGCAACAGGTCGGGGTCGTGGATCAAAGCGCAGCACAAGCCGAGTTTTTGCTTCATGCCGCCGGACAACTGGCCCGCAGGCCGCGCAAGGAACGGATACAAACCTGTGCTGCGAGTCAGGTCGTCGATGCGACGGCGGCGTTCGGCGGCATCGTGCCCGAACAGGCGGGCGAAGAACTGCAGGTTCTCCTCGACGGACAGGGTGGGATAGAGATTCCTGCCGAGGCCCTGCGGCATGTAGGCGATGCGCGGGCAGACCGCATCGCGATGGCGCTTGTCGGCCATGTCGCCGCCCAGTGCCTCCAGCTGGCCCTGTTGCAGCGCGCGCGCGCCGGCGATCAGCGAGAGCAGGCTGGACTTGCCGACGCCGTCCGGACCGATCAGGCCGACCATGACACCCGACGGGACTTCCAGGTCCACGCCGTCGAGCGCCACCACGCTGCGGTAGCGCAGGCGGACGGCACGCAGCCGGACCACCATCGCCGGCGGCTCGAGGATCGCCGCCATGGCCTATTGCGGAACCTTGACGGCGAGCGCGGCAGGCCACGCGGCGGCGTTGTCCAGCTTGAGCCACGCCACACCCGGCAGGCCTGTCTTGACCTGCCTGAGATGCTTCTGCAGCAGCGCGCGGTCGATCTGCGCCTTCACCCGGAACATCAGCTTCTGCCGTTCGCTCGCGGTCTCGACGGTCTTCGGCGTGAACTGCGCGACGTCGGCGACGAACGAAACCGTCGCCGGAACCACGTACTCGGGCGCGGCATCGAGAACGATATGCACTTCGGCGCCGAGCGCGACGCGGCCGGCGGCGGTCTCCGGCAGGAAGAAGGTCAGGTAGACGTCGCCGAGGTCGACGAGGTTCAGCACGTTGCCGCCGGCGGCGAGCACTTCGCCGGGCTGGGCGACGCGGTATTGCACGCGGCAGTCGCGCGGCGAGGTCAGCGTGCTGTCGGCGATATCCGCATCAATGCGCGCGATCGTCGCGGTCGTCGCATCGACGGCGGAATGCGCGCCGGTGGCCTGCGAGCGCGCCGTCTCGATCGCCGCGTTCGCGGCGGCGACCTGCGCCTGTGCCGCGAGCACCGCGGCCTGCGCGCTGTCCAGATCCGTACGCGCGTCATCGAGCGCCTGCTGCGACACCGAACCCTCGAGCGCGAGCGTCTCCGATCGCGCCAGGCGCTTGCGCGCCGCATCGCGTTCGGTCGTTCGCGCCGCCACGGTGGCCTGCGTGGCCGCATGCTCGCTGCGCCGCTGCGCGACCTGGTAGCTGGCGGTGTCGACCGCGGCACGGGCCTGCGCCAGCTGCGCGAGCGCTTCGCTGCGCTGGGCCTGCAGCACGCGGGTGTCCATGCGCGCCAGCGCCTGGCCGGCCGCGACGAAATCGCCTTCGTCGACCAGCACCTTGCTGACCCGGCCGGCCGCTTTCGTGGCGACGTCGATTTCGATCGCCTCGATGCGGCCGTTGCCGCTGACGAAGCCGTCGCCCGGTCCGTTCGGCCGCAGTTACCACCCCGTGGCGGCGGCCAGCAGCGCGAGGCCGGCGACGGCGGCGGCGACGGACGCGAAGCGCGGCCATCCCTTCGGAAAAGCGAGTGTCATGAGTGCGATCCGTTCAATCGAGGACGTGCAGGCCGGCGTCGACGAACAAGGTGTCGCCGGTGATCGAGCGCGCGGCATCGCTGGCGAGGAAGGCGCACAGCGCGCCCACGTCGTCGATGTCGACCAGCCGCCGCAGCGGCGCACGCTGGGCCGCCTGATCGAGCAAGCGGTCGAAGTGGGCGATGCCGGACGCGGCGCGGGTCATGACCGGACCGGTCGAGACGGCGTTGACGCGGATGCCGTGGGCGCCGAGTTCGGCCGCGAGATAGCGCACGGATGATTCGAGCGCGGCCTTCACCGGTCCCATCAGGCCGTAGTTCGCGATCACTTCATCGGCGCCGAGGTAGCTCAGCGTCAGCACGCTGCCGCCGCCGCTCATCAGCGGCTCGGCCAGCCGCGTCATGCGCAGGAGCGAATGGCAGGAGATATCCATCGCTCGCGCGAAGCCTTCGCGCGAGCAGTCCACGACGCGTCCGTGCAGATCTTCCTTCGGCGCGAAGGCGATCGCATGCAGCAGGAAATCGAGCCGGCCCCATTGCCGCGCGATCGCTTCGAACACGGCTTCCAGCTGGCCTGCCTGCTCGACGTCCAACGGCATCGTCACAGGCGCATCCAGGCGCTGCGCCAGCGGTTCCACAAACGCGCGCGCCTTGTCGTTGAGCCAGGTGATGGCGAGTTCCGCACCGGCCGCGCGAAACGCCTGCGCGCAGCCCCAGGCCAGGCTGTGTTCGTTGGCGACGCCGACGACCAGCCCTTTTTTCCCCGCAAGCGCGCCCTTGTTTCCGTCGGCGGCCACGTCACTTCTCCAGCACATAGCGGCCCGGCGCAGCGTCGGTCGCCGCATAGGCTTCGGCGCCGATGCCGGGAACGGCGCCCGGTGGACCCGAGCGCGCTTTCAGCCATGCGCACCACTGCGGCCACCACGAGCCTTCGCGCGACGGCGCGGCGGCGAGCCACGCGTCCGCGGCGAGATACGGCCCTCCAGCCGCGCGCTCGAGCACCTGATAGCTGCGATGCGGATGTCCCGGCTCGCTGACGATGCCGGCGTTGTGGCCGCCCGAGGTCAGCACGAAGGTGATCTGCGCGAGCGTCTCGTAGTGCAGCTTGTACACCGAGCGCCACGGTGCGACGTGATCGGTCATCGTGCCGACGCAGAACACCGGCACGCGGATGTCGTTCAGCGCGACCGGCCTGCCGCCGACCGGGTAGCGGCCGGAGGCGAGATCGTTGTCGAGGAACAGGCGGCGCAGGTACTGCGAATGCATGCGCGCAGGCATGCGCGTCGCGTCCGCGTTCCAGGCCATCAGGTCGTTGAGAGGCGCGCGCTCGCCCATCAGGTAGTCGCCGACCATCCGGGCGTACAGCAGATCGTACGAACGGAGCATCTGGAACGCGCCGGCCATCTGCTGCGCGGTGAGATAGCCGGTCTCGGCCATTTCGTCTTCGAGGTAGGCGACCTGGCTTTCGTCGATGAAGAGGGCGAGTTCGCCCGGCTCGCTGAAATCGGTCTGCGCGGCGAACAGGGTCATCGATGCAAGGCGATCGTCGCCGTCGCGCGCCATCGCCGCGGCGACGATCGACAGCAGCGTGCCGCCGATGCAATAGCCGGTGGCGTGGATCTTCCGCTTCGGCACGATGGCCGAGACCGCCTCCAGCGAGGCCATCAGCCCGAGGTCGATGTAGTCCTGCATGTCGAGGTCGCGATCGTCCGCACCGGGGTTCTTCCAGGACAGGCAGAACACGGTGTGGCCCTGGTCGACCAGGTACTTGATCAGCGAGTTGCGCGGCGAAAGATCGAGGATGTAGTACTTCATGATCCAGGCCGGCACGATCAGCACCGGCTCCGGATGCACCTTGGCGGTCGTCGGCGCGTACTGGATCAGTTCGACCAGGCGGTTCCTCATGACGACCTTGCCGGGGGTGATGCCGACATCGCGCCCGACGACGAACTGCCCGCTGCCGGCGGGCGGCGCGCCGGCAAGACTGCGTTCGGCGTCGTCCAGCCCGTTGAGCGCGCCGCGAACGAGATTGGCGCCGCCCTGTTCGAGCGTACGGCGCTGCACGACCGGATTGGTCGCGAGAAAATTGCCCGGCGAAAACAGATCGAGCCATTGCCGCGCAGCGAACCCGACGACATCCTCGTGGTGCCTGGCGACGCCGCGCACGCCGTGCGTCGCCTGCGCCCACCATTGCTCGGCGAGCAGGAAGGATTGATGCATCGGCGCAAACGGCCAACAGCTCCATTCCGGCGCGGCGAAGCGCCGGTCTTTCTCCGGCGCCTCGACGCACAAGGGCACGCCCGCATGCGCGCCGGCGAGATAGGATTCGAAGGCATACCGGAACAGCCGTTCACCCTGGTCCGAGGCGAGACGGAGGAGTTCGCTCTGCTTGCCCGGCGATGCGGCGAGATGCGAGAACCAGTCGAAGAAGGCCAGGCCCAGCGACGTCGGCGACAGCGATGCGGTGGCGCGCGCGAGCGTCGCATGCACGCGCTGGTCGATCTGTTCGGCGTTGCTGGGAAGAGAAGTCTGCATGAGCATGAGCGTCCCGCTGCACAAGGGAGGGTGAAGGCATCGTCGCGATGCATCGCTGCAAGGTAGCAAGCGCCCGAATCATTCACTTGATGCGCGTCAAGCGGAGCAGGGACGTTGCGCGGCGAACCGAAGGGCCGCGTGGAAACAGGGCCGGGGTTGAGAAATATCAAGAAGGCCGGCGCCTGCGCGGTCCAGTATCGATCGCGATGGCAGCTGCCGTCGCCGCGCGGTCCAGGCCATGTTCAAACATCTGCTCATCGCGACCGACGGCACGGGACTTTCGAGGAGCGCGGTCGACAAGGGCATGGTTCTGGCGCGCGAGCTGGGCGCCCGCGTGACCGTGCTTCACGTGGTTCCCGAATTCCGGCGCACCGCTTATCAGGTCGAGATGCTCGACGAGACGCACGACCAGTTCCTGGTCCGTTCCGAGGCGCGCGCCGAAGCGATCCTGCATGAAGTCCGCACGCGGGCGAAGCAGGCAGGCGTCGAGTGCGATGCGCGGTTCGCAATCGACGATCAGCCCTATTCGGCCATCATCAACACGGCCGCCAAGACGGGCTGCGACCTGATCGTGATGGCTTCGCATGGGGCGAAGGGACTGCAGGGCCTGCTGCTCGGCAGCGAAACGCAGAAGGTGCTGGTCCATTGCGCGATGCCGGTACTGGTCTATCGCTGAGCGGTGCGCGACCGCTCCGGCGGACCCGTCGTTGCCGGATCGGCCACCTCGAACTTGCGCGGAGATTGCAACGATGTTCAAGCACCTGCTGATTCCGACCGACGGCTCGACCCTTTCCGAGGAAGCCGTCCGGCAGGGGATTCGCCTGGCCCACTCCGTCGGCGCGCGCGTGACGTTCTTCAATGCGATACCGAAATTTCACGCCTCCGCGGCGATCATGGGACTGCTCGAGACCGACCGCGACGGCTACGCCAAGGCGGCACTGGCCTGTTCGACCGAGCATCTGCGCTTCGTCTCGAAGAGCGCCCGCGCGGCCGGCGTCGAATGCGATGTGGAGTACACCACCAGCGACGACGCGGCTGCGGCGATCGTGCAGCTCGCCGAGGCGCGACACTGCGACCTCATCGTGATGGCGTCGCACGGCCGCCGCGGCGTCGAGGGGTTCCTGCTCGGCAGCGAGACGCAGAAGGTGCTGACCCACACGCGGATTCCGGTGCTGGTCTACCGCTGATCCGGACTCACCGATTCCGGACTCATCGAATACCCGGCGCACAATCGAACGGCAGCCACGCGTGCAGCCACGGCGTGCTGCCGGCCAGCCAGGGGCCCGCGAGCGTGAGCGCCGCGCTCGCCAGCAGCACGACGCCGGCGACACGCTTGCCGTACGGCTGCGCGGCGAATCCGGCCAGGCGCTGCGTGCCCAGCGCCACCGCCAGCATGGCCGGCATCGTGCCGAGGCCGAATGCGGCCATCGTCATCGCGGCATGCGCCGCATCCAGTTGCAGCGCCGCGATCAGCAGCACGGTGTAGACGAAGCCGCACGGCATCCAGCCCCAGACCATGCCGAACGCGAACGCGCGCGCCGGATTCGTCACCGGCAGCAGCCGGCGGCCGAGCGGCGCCAGCAGCGGCCACAGGCGACGGCCGATGCCGAAGCCCGGATCGCGCAGCCGGCCAAAGGCGACCAGGGCGCCGAGCAGCAGCGCGGCAGCGCTGAGCGCACGCAAGCCGCGGCGGACCGCTTCGATGTCGAGCAGGCCGATCACGCCGCCGAGGAGGCCGCCGAGCAGAAGCCCGGCCAGTGTGTACGACGCGACGCGGCCCAGCTGGTAAGCCAGCAGCAGCGAGAGCCGCGGGCGGCCATCGGCGCGCCTGGCCGTCGCCATGCCGAGCGCAGCGGAGATGCCGCCGCACATGACCAGGCAATGGCCGCTGGCGGCAAATCCGAGCAGCAGTGCGGCACCGAGCGTCAACGCCCCGGTCACGCGTGCGGCTCCTTCGCCGCGGCACGCGAAGGCGGCATCGCATCGGGGTCGTCGAGCAGCGGCAGCAGCGCCGGCGTCTCCATGTCGTCGAACTGGTCATGGTCGACCGCCCAGAAGAAGGCGATGCCGGCGCCGACCAGCAGCAGGATCGACAGCGGGATCATCACCACGAGGATGTTCACGCGAGCGCTTCCAGCGGCGACCCGGCGATCGTTCCGCGGCGTTCACTGCGGCGTCCGATGCGCAACGCGTTCAGCACGACGACCAGGGAACTGGCCGACATGCCGATCGCCGCGAGCCATGGCGGCACAAGGCCGAACGCGGCCAGCGGAACCACCGCGAGGTTGTAGCCGAGCGCCCAGTTGAGGCTGCGCCGCAGGACGCGCAGCATCTCGCGCGCGACCTGGCGCGCTTCGACGATCGCGTCGAGGCGCGCACCGGACAGCAGGATGCCGCTGGCGGCCTGCGCCAGGGCCGTGCCGCCGCCGATCGCGATCGCGACGTCGGCCGCAGCCAGCACCGGCGCGTCGTTGATGCCGTCGCCGACCATCGCCACGCGATGCCCCTTCGCGCGCAGCGCGGCGAGCCGTGCCAGCTTGTCGGCCGGTGCCGCGGTCGCCTGCCAGTAGGCGATATCGAGCAGTTCCGCGACTGCGCGCACGCGCCGCGGCGCATCGCCGCTGACGATCTCGCACACGATGCCTTCTTCCTGCAACGCGGCCACGGTGCCACACGCGCCGTCACGCAGCCGTTCCTCGACCATGAAGCGCGCGATCACGCCGTCGCGATCGGCGAGCACGAGGGCGTCATCGGCGCGGGACACGGCACCCTCCGGCGCAACGTCCGGCGGATCCGCCGAACGTTGCGCGCGCAGCGA
>DASWPR010000516.1:0-3176 GCA_036398455.1 Dokdonella sp. | reverse complement strand
TGGACCGGATGATCCGCACCTTGCATCACCGCGGTCCGGACGGTTTCGGCTTCCATGTGGACAGCGGCGTCGGCCTCGCGCATGCGCGCCTGGCGATCATCGACCTCGCGACCGGCGACCAGCCGATCCACAACGAGCGGCGCACGGTGTGGACAGTTTTCAATGGGGAAATATTCAACTATGTAGAACTGCGCGCCAGCCTGGAAAAGCTCGGCCACCGGTTCTATACGAAGTCCGATACCGAAGTGATCGTGCACCTGTACGACCGCTACGGCGATGATTTTCTGGCCCACTTGAACGGTCAGTTCGCCATCGCGCTGTGGGACGGCGAACGCCGGCGGCTGCTGCTCGCGCGCGATCGCGCCGGCATCCGGCCGCTGTTCCATACCCGCGCAAACGGCCGCATCTGGTTCGCTTCGGAGATCAAGGCCTTGCTGTCGGTGCTGCCGCAATGCGCGGCGCTCGATCCGCAAGGTCTCGTCGAGACCCTGACGTACTGGTCGCCGATGGAGCCGAACACGGCCTTCCGCGGCGTGCAGAGCCTGCCGCCCGGCTATCTGCTGGCGATCGAACACGACGGCCGCGAATCGCTCACCCGTTACTGGGACTGGACCTTCCCGGCCGCCGCCGACAAGACGGTGGTGTTCGACTCCGAAGAGTCGGCGGTCGAGGCCCTGCGCAGCCTGCTGATCGATGCCGTGCGCCTGCAGCTGCGCGCCGATGTGCCGGTCGGCGCCTATCTCAGCGGCGGACTCGATTCCTCCGGCATCGTGGCCCTGATCCGCGGTTTCACCGATACGCCCGTGCGCACCTTCTCGATCGCCTTCGAGGATGCGGAGTTCGACGAGAGCGAGCAGCAGGCCGCGATGGTGCGTCACCTGCAGACCGAGCACACGACCCTGCGCTGCACGCGGCGTGACATCGGCGAAGCATTCCCGACCCTGATCCGCCACACCGAGGTGCCGCTGGTGCGCACGGCGCCGGCGCCGTTGATGCTGCTGTCGCGGCTGGTGCGCGAATCGGGGTTTCGGGTGGTGCTGACCGGCGAGGGCGCCGACGAAGTGTTCGGCGGCTACGATCTCTTCAAGGAAGCCAAAGTGCGCCGGTTCTGGGCGCGCCAGCCCGAATCGCGCCTGCGTCCGAAGCTGCTCGGCCGCCTGTACGGCTACCTGGAGCAGTCGCCGGTCGGCAATCCGGCATTCGCGCAGGCGTTCTTCGGCCAGGGCCTGCAGCACATCGACCGGCCGATCTTCGCGCACGTGCCGCGCTGGACCACCTCGCAGCGCGCGCTGACCTTCCTTTCCGCGCAACTGCGCGCGAGTGTCAGTCCCTGGGACCCGTTGGCGTACTACGAGAAGCAGGTGCCGGCGGAAAGTGCGGGCTGGAGTCCGCTGGCGCGCGATCAGTATGTCGAGGCGAAATCGCTGATGGCCGGCTACCTGCTGCCGTCGCAGGGCGATCGCGTGGCGATGGCGAATTCGATCGAGGGACGTTTTCCCTACCTGGACCACCGCTTGATCGAGTTCGCCAATCAACTGCCGCCGCAATGGAAAATACGCGGGCTGACCGAGAAACACATCCTGCGCCGCGCGCTCGCCGGCCTGCTGCCGAAGGAGATCGTCGAACGCACCAAGCAGCCCTATCGCGCGCCGGACAGCCGCAGCTTCTTCTTCGATGGCGAGCCGCTCGATTTCGTGGCGGACCTGTTCAGTGCCGAACGCATCCGCAAGGCCGGCTACTTCGACGCCGCCACGACCGGACGCCTGTTCGACAAGTGCCGTGCCGGCCGCGCGACCGGTTTCGCCGACAACCAGGCGTTCGTCGGCATCCTGTCCACCATGCTGCTGGACGAGTGCTTCGTGCGGCAGCAGGATCGCGCGGCGGTCCAAACCCCGATGGTTCAACGTGGAGCGAGTCATGCCGGTTGACGCAACACAGGTCGAAGCGAAAGTGCGCGGCTACATCCTGGAAAACCTTCTGTTCACCAGCGACGGCTCGGAGCTGGCGAACGATGCGTCGCTGCTCGAGCGCAGCATCATCGATTCGACCGGCGTGCTCGAGATCGTGCTGTTCCTCGAGGAAGAGTTCGCCGTGAAGATCAGCGAGAACGAGATGGTTCCGGAGAACTTCGACTCGGTGAACAACATCGTCCGTTTCGTGCTGCGGCTGAAGGCTGCGCAGTGAGCAAGACCGGCAGCGACCAGGCCGGTTCGCCGTCGGGCGCACAGGGTGCCTATCGAAGCCTGCGCGAACGCATCGAGCAGTCGCTGAGTTTCCTGCCGGACAAACCCGAGGAAACGGCGGACAGCACCCTGCATGCGCTCTGGCACGCGGCGGCCGGCGCTCCGAAATCGGCCGCCGCGGCGCTGGCGGCGGGCTTGCCTGCGCTCGACGCCGACGGCCACGAAGCGCTCGCCGAACTGGTGACCCGCCGCTTGCAAGGCATTCCGCTGGCGCACCTGGTCGGCCGCCAGCACTTTTTCGGCATGGAGATGCTGGCCGGGCCGGAGGCGCTGGTGCCGCGCAGGGAAACCGAACTGCTCGCCAGCGCCGCCATCGATCTTGCGCGCGGTCTCGCGGCGGCTGGATCTCGCCTCAGCGTGATCGACGTGTGCACCGGATCGGGCAACGTCGCGCTCGCCATCGCGCGCCACGTCGAAAGCGCGCAGGTGCACGGTTCCGATCTCAGCGCGCAGGCGATCGCGCTGGCTGTGCGCAACGCCGAGCACCTCGGCCTCGGCGCGCGCGCGCAGTTCCGCGTCGGCGATCTGCTCGAACCGTTCGACACGCCGGCGTTCCATGGCCAGGTCGATCTGCTGACCTGCAATCCTCCCTATATCAGCAGCGCCAAGGTCGGCCAGATGGCCGAGGAAATCTCGGCGCACGAGCCGCGCCTCGCGTTCGACGGCGGGCCGCTCGGCGTGGCGATCCTGTCGCGCCTGCTCGACGCGGCGCCGCGCTTCGTGCGCAGCGGCGGCTGGCTTGCGTTCGAGGTCGGCCTCGGCCAGGGCCGGCCGCTGGTCAAGCGCCTGCAGGGCCGGCCGACGTTTCAGGAGGTTCGCGCCCTGGAAGATGCCGACGGCGCCATCCGCACGATCCTCGCGCGCCTGTGATCGATGACCCCCGGAGCCGACACGTTCATGCAGCCACTCGATTGGAATGTGCTTGATCTCGAC
>DASWPR010000515.1:0-18935 GCA_036398455.1 Dokdonella sp. | reverse complement strand
CGCGCGCTCGAACTACGGCGCCAGGGTCTTGCTCGCCTTGCCGAGCGCACGCGCCTTGTCGGGCTTGTCGGCATCGGGATCGCCCCACTGGGTGACGAAGTTGTCCTGCACGCGCAGGATCGCCAGCCCGTCGAAGTAGTGCTCGCGCACCATCGTCTTGATGTTCGCTGCGTGCAGCGGCGCGTAGACCGGCGCCAGCTCGATGACGACGCGGCCGGCAGCGAGATCGAGATACAGCGTGTTGTCCGGATCGAGGCTGCGCCAGTCCGAGGGTTTGGCGGCTTCGAGGATCTGCTGCGTCGTCGGCGGTTTCGCGGCCGCGTCCGCAGCGGCAGGTGCCGCATCCGCGAGCCGGGCGATGCCGCACGCGCACACCGCCAAGGCCCACGTGCAGGATCGAATTCCCATCAACGCGCTATCGAAGCGATTCATCGCAGCTCCCCGCATGCCGGTTTGTGGTCGCCTTCGACTTTAACCGAAGGGCACGCTCGAACGACGGCGCTGGCTACGCGAGCCGGGTCATCGTGCGTGATCGAGCATCGTCCGCGGCGGTCACAGCGGACGAGGGCCATCAGCCCATGAGTGATCGCGGCAGGAAGGCGCGCGGATATGCGCCGAGCGTCGTCGCGCCGGCATCGACCGCTCAGGCGTAAGGCGTGCCGGCCATGGCGGCTTTCAGGCCGAGGGTTCCCTTGTCGACAAGGGCGAGAAAGGCGGCTTTCGCTTCCGCGGTATCTCGACTCTGTCGAAAGGTCCGGTGCGCCTGGAGGAAGGCCACGGTCCACGTCGCCAGAAGCATGCCGGCCGCCAGATGCGCGGCGGGGTCGGTGGGGTCGCGCCCTGCGCATTCGGCCAGCGCCACCGTGACGACTTGCGCGAGCTCGTCGCGTATCGCCCTGGCGCGGGCCTTGAGGGTTTCGCTGCCCTCGATCGTTTCTATGAAGCCTTCGCTGCGGGCAGAAAATTCGACGTACGGGCTCTGTTCCGCAATGAGCCGATGAGCGAGCAGACGCAATGCCTCGATCGGAGCGACGCGGGGATCACGCCGCCGCAACGCGTCGCGCAGCATCTCGCGGCCTTCCTCGTCGCGATCGAAGAACAGGTCCTCCTTGCGCGGAAAGTGATTGAACACCGTCATCCGTCCGACGTCGGCGGCTGCCGCGATCTCATCCACCGTCACGTGATCGAAGCCGCGCTCGAAGAAGAGGCGTGTGGCGGCATTGGAGATGCCTTGTCGCGTGGCGGAGCGCTTACGGGATCGGCGGTCGGAGGGCATCGAGTCGGATGGCATTGACATGTCGCCAGGGAGGGTACACATTGTGTACTGAGTACATATTTAATCCGAGTATATGATAAAGCAAGTGGATGCTGTCGTCGTGGGAGCCGGGCCGGTTGGGCTCCTGGCCGCCATCGAGCTGACTCTGGGCGGCGTGAGCGTCCTCGTGCTGGAGCGCCTGGCCGTCGCGAGCACGGCCGTCAAGGCCATGTCGGTCGGAGCGCTTGCAAGCGAAGCGCTGCAACGACGCGGGATGACCGCGGCCATCGCAGCCGCAGAGGCGCGCAGCTTCGCGGCGATGGAGCAGGCCGGCGCGGTCCTGCGCGGACGAGCGTCGAAGTTCAGTGGGCATTTCGCCGGTCTGTCGCTTATCCGAAAGGACGCACAGAAGGAGCCGCAACGGCGTGCCCACGCGGTGGATCAGCAGGCCCTCGAAGCCATGCTGGCCGAGCGCGCGCGCGGCCTCGGCATCGACGTGCGCCGCGAGTGTGACGTCACCGGCTTCGTGCAGCAGGCCGACGGCATCGATGTGGAGTGGGCATCGCCGGCAGGCGAGGGCCGCATCCGCTGCGCCTACCTGGTGGGTTGCGACGGCGGGCGCAGCGCCGTGCGCAAGCTGGCCGGCTTCGACTTCCCCGGCACGCCGCCGACGTTGACGATGTACCAGGCCGAGGTCGAGATCGACCATCCCGAACGCCTGATGCCGCTGGGGTGGCATCGCACATCCGGCGGCGTGTTCGCCTATGGGTTTCCCGCCGGCCGGCTGGTCATGCTGGACTTCATCGGTCCGCCGGAAAACCGGCAGGCTGCGCTCGCGCGCGAGGAAATCGAAGTCGTACTGCGCCGCATCAGCGGCGAGGACGTCCGTGTCGAAGCGCTCGACGGCGCGAGTCGATGGACGGACAACACGCGGCTCGTCGATACCTACCGCCAAGGCCGGGTGCTGCTGGCCGGCGATGCGGCGCATGTCCATTCGCCCTTCGGTGGTCAGGGACTGAATCTCGGGCTGGTGGACGCTGCAAACCTCGGCTGGAAGCTCGCCATGGTGATTCGCGGCGAGAGGCCCCAAAGCCTGCTCGACACCTACACGGCCGAGCGGCGCCCGGTCGCCGAGGCCGTCCTTGAGAACACCCGCGCCCAGATCGCCATCATGCGGCCCGATCCCCAGGCCGGTGCGATGCGGGACATCATGGCGAACCTCATGCAATTCGACGACGTCAACCGGTTCATCGGCGAAATGATGAGCGGCCTTTCCACCCGCTACGATCTGGGGTCCGCGCAGGACGAGGTCGGACGGCTGATCGGCGACAAGCCGGTCGGCCGCGGCGGTGCCGACGTCTCGCTCTACGATCTCATGCAGGATGGCAGCGGCGTTCTTCTCGACGCCTCGACCGGGGAGCAGGCTTCCAGGCTCGTTGCGGCCGGCACGCAGAGGGTACGTTGCGTCGCCGTCGATGCAGGGCCTTCGATGCTGATCCGTCCCGATGCATGCCTTGCCTGGACCGACGGGGAGAACGGCACGGACGGATTGGAGGAAGCGCTCCGCCACGGGTTCAAGCCGGCACGGTAGGATGGAACGCCAGGGATCAGTCGAGGCAGGTTGCATGCGCTCATGGCGAATCGTAGTGCTCGTGGTTGCGCTGGCTGCCCTGCCGGCGTGCGCGAAAAAAGCCATCGCGCCGGCGCCCGCGACTGCGGCGGTCGCCGGCGAGCAGAGCAAGGCGGGCGCGTTTCTCGCCTACGAGCATTCGGTTCGCGTCGATCTGAATGACGACAGCGTGGGTGCCCACATCGATGCGCTGCGCGACGCCTGCATCGGCGAGCGTTTTGGTGCGTGCAGTCTGCTTTCCGTGCAGCAGAGTTCCGGCAACCATCCGCGCGGCGAGATCGTCGTGCGCATCGTGCCGGCAGGCGTGGAGCCGCTGGTCAAGCTGGCGGGTGAAGGCGGCACCATCGGAAACCGCACGACCAGCGCCGAGGATCTGGCCGACGCGGTTGCGGACAACACGCATCAGCGTGAAGGGCTCGCGCACCAGCGCGCCCGCCTCGAGGAATTCCAGGCGCGCAAGGACCTGGCCGTCGCCGACATGCTGACGTTGTCGAGGGAACTGGCGGCGCTCGAGGTCGAGGATGCCGCCGCCGGCAAGGCAGCGGCGCAGCAGCGCCGGCGCATCGAGACGAATCGCCTGACCATCGGCTTCGCGGTGCCGGACACGCAGCCGCAGGGATCGCGCATCGGCAACGCGCTGAAGAACCTGTGGAATTCGTTCGACGAAGGCGTCGCCGACGCGCTGGAGTATCTCGGCTATGGCCTGCCGTTCCTCGCGCTCGGTCTGCCGCTGCTGCTGATACTGCGCTGGCTGTGGCGCAGGGCGACACGCCCGCGCGCTTAGCGGTCGGCCGTTCTCGCCGTCGATGCATCGCGCGGCGCGATGCCCTTCATCGCAGCAGGTCGCTGCGACCAGGGTTTGCCGCGGCTAGACCTTGTGAAAGCGCCGGATGAAGTCGCGCACGTCCGGATAGACGATCTCGCGCCAGCGGCGGCCACTGAAGATGCCGTAGTGGCCGGCGCCTTTCACTTCGAGGTGTTCGCGATGCTTGGCCGGAATGCCGGTGCACAGCTCGTGCGCGGCCTTGGTCTGGCCGAGGCCGGAGATGTCGTCGAGTTCGCCTTCGATCGTCAGCAGCGCGGAACGCTTGATCGCAGCCGGTTTCACCAGTTCGCCGGAGACTACCCATTCGCCGCGCGGCAACGCGAATTGCTGGAATACGGTGCGGATCGTATCGAGGTAGAACTCGGCGGGCAGGTCGAGCACGGCGTTGTATTCGTCGTAGAAGCGCCGGTGTGCGGCGGCGTCTTCGTCGTCGCCGCGGAGCAGGTTTTCGTAGTAGTCCCAGTGCGCGCTGAAATGGCGGCTCGGGTTCATCGCGACGAAGCCGGTGTGCTGCAGGAAGCCGGGGTAGACGCGGCGGCCCTTGCCGGGATAGTTCGACGGCACGTCGAAGACGACGTTCGTCTCGAACCACGAGAACGGCTGCGTCGTGGCGAGGTCGTTCACCTGGGTCGGGTGTTTGCGCGCATCGATCGGGCCGCCCATCATCGTCAGGGTCAGCGGCGTCGCTTCGCCGTTCGCCGCCATCAACGCAACCGCGCCGAGCACCGGCACGGTCGGCTGGCAGACCGACACCACATGCAGTTTTTCCGCGCCAAGCTGGCCGATGAAGCGGCGCACGTAGGCGACGTACTCGTCGAGGCCGAACGGTCCCTTGTCGAGCGGCACCATGCGCGCGTCGACCCAGTCGGTGATGTAGACGTCGTGGTCGCGCAGCAGGGTGCGCACGGTATCGCGCAGCAGGGTCGAGTGATGACCCGACAGCGGTGCGACGACGAGGATCGCCGGATCGTCCCGCAGCTGGCGCAGCGCGTCAGGGTCGTCGCTGGCGCGCTTGAAGTGCAGCAGGTGGCAGAACGGCAGTTCCAGCACGCGCTCCTCGATCACCGCGGCTGCGCGCCCGTGCGCGTTGACCGAGGTGATGCCGAACGCGGGCTTCTCGTAGTCCTTGCCGATGCGGTAGAACAGCTCGTAGCCGGCGGCGACGCGGTCGAAGCCGGGCACTTTCGACAACCAGTTGTCCGGTGCGGACAGCGCGACAGCAGCGGCGCCGGACCAGGTCACCCACGGATTCAGCAGGGTGCGGTTGACTTCGTGCAGGTAGTACAGCATTCGGTATTCCTGTTGCACTGCGACAAAGCATTCTAGGCGATCCTTGCGCCGCGTGCGCCCGCGACCATCGTCGCAAACGGTGTCGTGCCGTCTGGCCTATTGCCGCGCCGAGCGGGGATGCAACAATCGAGGGTCGGGCGACGCGGCCCTCGCGTCCCATATCGCTGGAGTTCCGGATGAAATCGAAGACGAGCAGCGTCCTGCTGCAGGCGGGCCTTGCCGTGGCGTCCCTCGTTGCCGCATGCGCGGCGCAGGCTGAAGGGCCGCCGCCGGTCGATGTCGCCTATCCGGGTACGCTCAAGCTCAGCGTCGATGCGACCGATACCGATCGGCGCATTTTCCGCGTGCACGAGGAAATTCCGGTCGCCGCCGGCCCACTGACCCTGCTGTATCCGCAGTGGCTGCCCGGCAACCATGCGCCGCGCGGGCCGATCGAGAAGCTGGCCGGGCTGCGCATCAGCGGCAACGGCGCGGCCATCGCCTGGAAGCGCGATCCGCTCGATGTCTACGCGTTTCGCATGGAGGTGCCGGCCGGCGTCACCACGCTGGCGCTCGACTTCGAGTTCCTGTCGCCGCAGGAGAGTGGTCAGGGCCGCATCGTGATGACGCCGGATCTGCTCAATCTGCAGTGGAATACCGTCGCGCTGTATCCGGCCGCGCACTATTCCAGCCGCGTCCTGTTCGCGCCGAGCGTGAAGCTGCCGCAGGGCTGGCAGTTCGGCACCGCCCTGGAACGCGCCGAAGGCAGCGGCAATGCGGCGGGAGCCGACGGCACGGTCAGCTTCAAACCGGTGCCGTTCAACACCCTGGTCGATTCGCCGATGTTCGCCGGGCGCTACTACCAGCGCGTCGACCTCGGCGGTGCGAAGGCGCCGGTGCATCTCAACATCGTCGCCGACGAAGCCAAGAACCTGGAGTTCAAGCCCGAGCAGATCGATGCGCACAAGCGCCTCGTGCAGCAGGCGCAGAAGCTGTACCAGTCGCAGCACTACGACCACTACGAATTCCTGCTCGCGCTGTCGGACAATCTCGGCGGCATCGGGCTGGAGCATCATCGCTCCAGCGAGAACAGCGGCGATCCGGCGTACTTCACCGACTGGGACAAGCTCGCTCCGGGACGCGACCTGCTGCCGCACGAATACACGCATTCGTGGAATGGCAAGTTCCGCCGGCCGGCCGATCTGTGGACGCCGAACTTCAACGTGCCGATGCAGGACAGCCTGCTGTGGGTCTACGAGGGGCAGACGCAGTATTGGGGTTTCGTGCTGTCGGCGCGTTCCGGACTGTGGACGGCCGAGCAGGCGCGCGATGCGATCGCGCTGGTCGCAGCGACCTATGCCGACAATCGCCCCGGGTTCGACTGGCGCAACGTCGAGGACACGACGAACGATCCGATCATCGCCGGCCGCCGTCCGCTCGCCTACCGCAACTACCAGATGAGCGAGGACTACTACAGCGCCGGCCAGCTGATCTGGCTTGCCGTGGATGCGAAGCTGCGTGAACTGACGAAGGACAAGCGTTCGCTCGACGATTTCGCGCAGGCGTTCTTCGGCGTCGAGGACGGCAGCTACGCGACCCGGACCTACACGTTCGACGATGTCGTCGCCACCTTGAATGGCATTGCGCCGAACGACTGGGCCCGCTTCCTGCGCGAACGCGTCGATGCGAAGGCGCCGCCGCTCGACGGCTTGGCGGCCAGCGGCTGGAAGCTCGTCTACACCGACAAGCCGACCGACTATCAGAAGAATGTCGAGGCCGAGCGCAAGGGCATCGACGACTCCGCTTCGCTCGGCATCATCTTCGGCACGAAGGACAACAAGATCGTCGATGTGCGCTGGAACGGACCGGCGTTCAAGGCCGGCATCGCGCCGACCAGTACGCTGATCGCCGTCAACGGCCACGAATTCAAAGCGGAGCGATTGAAGGACGCGATCGTTGCGGCGAAAGGCGGCACCGCGCCGATCGAGCTGCTGGTCAAGAACGGCGACGAATACAGAACCGTGCGCATCGACTACCACGACGGCCTCAAGTACCCGCATCTCGAACGCATCGCGGGTGCGCCGGACCGGCTGGCCGCGATTCTTGCGCCGAAGAAGTAGCGTGTGGGAAAGAACACGGTCCCGGTGCAGGTGCGCGAGCCGGTAAACGCGGGCCTGCGCATCTCCGCGCAGCAGGCGCGCCTGCTTCACCTGGCGGCACAGGGACTGCTGGCGCCGCCGCGCCGGCGCGCGCGCAAGGCCGATGTGCTGCAGGCGATCGAGCGCATGCGCGTGCTGCAGATCGACACCATCAATGTGGTCGCGCGCAGTCCGTATCTGGTGCTGTTCTCGCGGCTCGGCACGTACCGCAAGGAATGGCTGGAGGAATGGCTGGCCGCAGGCGCGATTTTCGAATGCTGGGCGCACGAGGCGAGCTTCGCGCCGATGGCCGACTACGCCCTGCATCGCCGGCATGCGCACAGCCGCGATGCACACTGGTCGATGAAGAATGCGTTGCGCATGCGCAGCGAACACACCGGGCAGGTCGATTCACTGCTCGCGCACGTCCACAGCCATGGCGCGGTCAAGGCGGCCGACTTCGAACGCGGCGACGGCGGTGGCGACGGCGGTGGCGGCTGGTGGGGCTGGAAGAACGAAAAGCGCTGGCTCGAGGCGCTGTTCGCGCTCGGCGAGCTGATGATCGCGCGGCGCGAGAATTTCCAGCGCGTGTACGACGTGCGTGAGCGCGTGCTCGCCAACGCGGGCGCGAACGGCGTTGCCGTACCTCATGAGAGCGATGTCTCCGAAGATGCCATGCGGCGCGAGTTCACGCTTGGCGCGGTGCACGCGCTCGGTGTGACGCAGGCGCGTTGGATCAACGACTACTTCCGCAGCGGCCGCAAGCTGAAGGATGCCGATCTCGATGCGCTGGTCGAAGCGGGCGACCTGCTGCGTATCGAAGTGGAGGAGTGGAAGAATCCCGCCTACGTGCATCCCGCCCATCAGGCGCTGCTCGATGGCGCCGCCGCCGGCCGCCTGCGCGCGACGCATACCAGCCTGCTGTCGCCGTTCGATCCGGTGGTGTGGGATCGCGAGCGCGCCACGTCGATGTTCGGCTTCGACTACCGCATCGAATGCTACACGCCTGCGCCGAAGCGCAAGTACGGCTACTACGTGCTGCCGATCCTGCATCGAGGCCGCCTGGTCGGACGTCTCGACGCGAAGGCGCATCGCGCCGACGGCGTATTCGAGGTGAAGGCGCTGTACCTCGAAGCCGATGTGGAACCGACGGCCGCGCTGGCGGACGCGCTGGTCGCAGCGATACAGACCTGTGCCGACTGGCATGCAGCGGCGCAGGTGAAAATCGGACGCTGCGAGCCGAAGGCGTTCAAGCGCGAACTGCGCGAGTCGCTGCAGCGGCAGGCTGCGGGCTGAAAGCGATTTTCGTGGCCGCAGGCCGAGTTGCCGCCGGCGGCGAACTTGCGCAAGATCGCGCAGCAGCAGAGGAGGCAGGCGCGTGGTGACCGACGAACTGGCAGTGATTTCGATCCGGCTCGGCATGGCGGTCGTCGTCGGCGGCTTGATCGGCCTCAACCGCGACCTGCACCACAAGCCGGCCGGCGTGCGCACGCATGCGCTGGTCAGCCTCGGCACGGCCTTGATGGTGATCGTGGTGATGCCTCCCGGCGTCGACGATACGCATCGTTACGATGCCTTGAGCCGGGTCATCCAGGGCGTGCTCACCGGCATCGGATTTCTCGGTGCCGGAGTGATCCTGCGCAACCCGAACAAGCAGCACATCAGCGGCCTGACCACCGCGGCGACGATCTGGGTCACTTCTCTGCTCGGCATCGGCTGCGGCATGGGCCTCTACTTGCCGGTGCTGATCGCCTTGCTGTTCGGAACGTTGGTGCTGCTGCTCGGCGGCCGCCTGGAACGGGCATTCAGGCCGCGCCTGCCCAAAGGCGTGGAGAATGACGTCGACGACTCGCCCGAGTCGTAGCGCGGTCATCGGAGAAGGCGCGTGGCCGAACTGCACGAGTGTGAAATCCCGCGCCTGCGCCCGACGCAGATCACGGTCGGCATGATCGAGGTCGAGGACAAGCGCAAGCGCCTCGACGCGCTCGATCATCACGAGCGCAGGGAATTCCTGAAAGCGCGTCCGATCCCCGCGGTGCTGGGTCCGGATGACAAGCTGTACATCACCGATCACCATCATCTGGCGCGCGCGCTGCACGACGCCGGCTACGAAACCGGTTTCTTCCTGGTCGAGGCGGATCTTTCCAGGTTGGCGCCGGAGGCGTTCTGGAAAACGATGGATGAGCGGCGCTGGGTGCATCCGATCGACGCCAACGGCAAGCGCCAGCCGACCGACGACATTCCGCACCATGTGCAGAAGCTGGTCGACGACCCGTACCGCAGCCTCGCCGGCTACGTGCGCGAGGCGGGCGGCTACACGAAGACGGACACCGCCTTCGCGGAATTCCTGTGGGCCGACTTCTTCCGCTCGCGCATTCCGATCGGACCGACGCGCAGCGATTTCGATGCCGCAGTGAAACAGGCGTTGATCCTTGCGCACACTGAGGACGCACGAGACTTGCCCGGTTTTCGGGCGCACGCATCCGGTTGAACAATCAGGCGGTTGAACAATCAGGCCGCAGAATCAGGCGCGTTTGCGTCGTGCCGTGCTTTTCTTGCCGACGGCGCGCTTTGAGGCTGACTTCCGGGCCGTCGATTTCTTCGCGGCAGGCTTCTTGGCGCGACTCGCCACCGTCTTCTTTGCGGCCGGCCGCTTGTGCGCGGTGGTCGTCTTCTTCTTCGCAGCCGGTCGCTTGCCGGTGGCAGACTTCTTCTTCGCCGCGGTGGATTTCTTGCCGCCGCCGTCCTGGCGGTTCACGGTGGCCCAGGCGCGCCGAGCGGACTCCTTCTCCGATACACCGCGATCCTCGTAGCTTTGTTCGATATGACGCGCCTCGCGTTTCTGCTTGGCGGTATAGAACGACTTGTCGCCGCGTGGCATGAGCTGCTCCTCAATCGATGTGACCGCGCGATGCTAGGCTGGCGTTTCTGAATCGCTTTTATCCACAATTCCACTCGGTTACCGGGCGTATCGACGGCGTAGACTGGGCCGTGCGAACCAGGGCGGGCCATACCATGCAGTCAAGAGCACGCAGGACGCTGGCATTTCTACTGATCGCGATGGCGACCGGCGCGGCCGGCCGCGGTGCTGCGCAGTCGCGCGCAGACGACGATGCGTGGAAGACGCGGTTGCCCGCACAGTTGCACATCGGCACGCAGGCATCTGTGGCAGCGCAGTTCGAAATCGCCTGCCGCGACGGCAAGGGCGGGGCGCTTGGCTGGTCGCTGATCATTGCGCAACCCGATGCGATGAATGCATTTCCACTGGACGATTTCGAGGGCCCCGGCGGCATCGGCGAGAAGCGCGTGCTCGCGCAATGGTCGGTCGGCGACGGCAGCAGCGACGGCGTCGCGCGCACATCGATTTCAGGCTGGTACGGCGTCGACGGCGACGGATTCGTGCTGGCGACCTCGCAGCTCACGGCAAAGCCGGCCGATCTCGCGCGGCTGTCGCGTGCGCTGATCGCATCCGCCGGCGGCATGATGCATCTGGTGGTGCAGCCGCCGGAAGGGAAGGGCGACGCATTGAACGCGGATGCGCAGATCGGCGATCACCGCGAGGCGATCGCACGCATCCTCGAGCCTTGCCTGCCGCCGGCGAAAAGGCCGGCGGCGGCTTCGGTTCAAATCAGATCAAAACAGGATGATCAGGCCGGGCGCGAGTAGCGCTGGCCACCGCGGCCCTGCGGCGACTTCTTGCGTGCACTCGGATGCGCGTCGTTGTTCGACGTGTGCGGGCGACGCGCATGACGCTGCGGGCGGTTGCCCGGCGGCTTGCCCTGCGACGGACGCGAAGTGCCGTCGACGCGCAGCGGCTGTGCCGGCTCGAAGCCTTCGATCGGCGCGATCTCGATCTCCTGCTTGAGCAGGCGGCGGATGTCGCGCAGCAGGCCTTCCTCGTCGCGCGAAACCAGCGACACCGCAAGCCCTTCGGCACCAGCGCGGCCGGTACGGCCGATGCGGTGCACGTAGTCTTCGGCGACCATCGGCAGATCGAAATTGATCACCATCGGCAACTGGTCGATGTCGAGGCCGCGCGCGGCGATATCGGTGGCGACGAGCACGGCGATCTTGCCGCTCTTGAAGTCGGCGAGCGCACGCGTGCGCTGGCTCTGGCTCTTGTTGCCGTGGATCGCGGCGGTGCGCAGGCCGGCCTTCTCCAGCACATGCGCGAGCTTGTCGGCGCCGTGCTTGGTGCGGCCGAACACGAGCGTCTGGCGCGCGTCGTTGGCGAGCAGGTGCAGCAGCAGGTCGCGCTTGCGCGCACCGTCGACCGGATGCACGCGATGGGTGACGGTGGAAGCGATGGCGTTCGGCTTGGCGACCTGGATCTCGACCGGATCGCGCATGAACTCGCCGGCGAGCGCCTTGATCTCCGGCGCGAACGTGGCCGAGAACAGCCAGGTCTTGCGGTTCTGCTTCGGCAGCGAACTCAGGATGCGCTTGATCGCCGGCAGGAAGCCCATGTCGAGCATGCGGTCGGCTTCATCGAGGATCAGCACTTCGACGCCGGACAGGTTCACGCTGCGGCGCTCAAGATGGTCGAGCAGGCGGCCGGGCGTGGCGACGAGGATTTCGACGCCGCGACGCAGCGCGTCGACCTGCGGCTGCATGCCGACGCCGCCGAACACGGTCGTCGAGCGCACACCGAGGTGCTTGCCGTAGCCGCGCACGCTTTCGTGCACCTGGGCGGCCAGTTCGCGCGTCGGCGTCAGCACCAGCGCACGTGGAATCTTCGGCTGTGCCTGGCCGCGCTTGGCGATGTACAGATGATTGAGCAGCGGCAGCGCGAACGCGGCCGTCTTGCCGGTGCCGGTCTGCGCGCCGGCGAGCAGATCACGCCCTTCCAGCGCAACCGGAATGGCGGCGGTCTGGATCGGCGTGGGATGGGTGTAGCCCTGTTCGGTGAGCGCGCGCAGCAGCGCAGGCGCCAGCCCGAGTGTTTCGAAAGACATGTGGAAAACTCCGTGGTTTGTTGAGAGATCCGCACATGCACGCAGAGCCGCCCGATCGAACATGATCGAAATGCAGCTGCACGCACGAATGCGAAAAAACGATCGCGAGGATCGAGTGCCAGCCCGGAGCGTTCCCAAAAACCGCGCTGCAGGCGAGTCAGGTGGCGGATCGAAACGCCAACGTGGCGGACGATTCCGGATTTGCGGCGACGAAAGCCGAGCGGGTGCGGGAGGCGGGCGGTACGCTGGATCAGCGCAGCCACCGATGCTCATCCCAAAGGGAAAATCGCAGAGCGGCGCAACAAACGCCGACGAGTATACACGAAGCAGCGCTGCAAGACCGGTGCCGACGACGTCTGTTCAGGCAGATAAAGGCGGTGCGCGCATTTGACGCTGTGCGTGCGGCAGACCTAGGCTCGATGCTCCCCTTTGCACAGGCGGATGCGCATGTCCGTTTTGAATGGTTCCTGGGCCTTTCTGCTGATGGCCGGACTTTCCGAGATCGGCTGGGCGGTCGGCCTCAAGTCTACGGAAGGCTTCTCGCGCCCGCTGCCGAGCATCGCGACGGTCGCCGGCATGCTGGTCAGCTTCTACTTCCTCGCGCTGGCAATGCGCACGATACCGCTCGGCACGGCGTACGCGGTGTGGACCGGAATCGGGGCGGTCGGCACCGTGATCCTCGGCATGGTCCTGTTCGGCGAGCCGCGCGATTGGCCGCGCATCGTGTGCATTGCGCTGATCGTCGCCGGCGTGGCGGGTCTGAAGGTGCTGCATCGGGCCTGAGTCGTGGCTGCGTGCGCCGGTTCGTTGCCGACGTGCGCCCGCCGGTGCGCGGGCATTGCCGACAGATCGATACGATGGCGGCCTGATCCGCGCCGAGGCCTGCCGATGACGGGGAAACTTTCGTGGACGCCTGCGATAGCCGCTGCCGCGCTGTTCGTGACCTTCGCGTGCGACGCCCTGCTGGCGCCGGTGCGCGCGGCCGCGGCAGGCGAGCGCGTCGCCGGAGCGCACGAGGCTGTGGTCTTCGAGAATTATTCGCCGCTCGCCGGCAGCGCCGAGCAGCAGCGAAGATTGCTGACGCCCTTGCTCGCCAGCGCGTTGCAGGAACACATCGCCGCGCGCGGCCAGGTGCTGAGCGAACAGAGCCTCGATCTTGCGCGCGAGCGCTTCGCCTTCTATGTCCCGCAGGGTGATGCGCCGGCGAGCGGCTATCGCGTGCTCGTCTTCGTGCCGCCGTGGCAACAGGCGGCGTTGCCGCATTCGTGGTTCCCGGTGCTGGACCGTCACGCCACGATCCTCGTCACCGCAGCCGCGTCGGGCAATGAGGAGAACGTGATCGGCCGGCGCATACCGCTCGCACTCGCAGGCTACGAAAACATCGCGCATCGCTTTCATGTCGACGCCTCGCAGATCTGGATAGGCGGACTCTCGGGCGGCTCGCGCGTCGCATTGCGCATTGCGCTCGGCTATCCGGATCTTTTTCGCGGCGCGCTGCTGAACGCCGGCTCCGACCGCTTCGGCACGCTCGAGCTGCCGTTTCCGCCCGCGCCGCTGTTGCAGCGCTTCGAGGAAGGCACGCGCCTGGTCTACGCCACCGGCACGCGCGACTCATCCAATGCCGCGACGGATCGCGCGAGCCGCGATTCGGCGCGGCATTTCTGCATCACCGATCTGCTCGAACTGCCGATGCGCAATGCCGGCCACGTGCTGCTCGATGCCGCAACGCTCGATCGCGCGCTGTCGGCCCTGCAGGCCGAACGTTCCTCGTCGCCCGATCTCCAGGCATGCCGCGCGCAGCGCGTTCGTGCCGTGAATGAGGACATCGCTCGCGTCGAGGCGTCGCTGTCGCGTGGGGAGCGCGAGCGCGCGCAGGTCGAACTGACCACGCTCGACGCCGGGTTCGGAGCGCTCGCGCTGCCGCAAAGCCTGCAACTGGCACGACGCATCGCGCAAGCCATGCACGCCGCGTCGGCAAGTCCAGCCATCTCGCGCTAGGATTCTTCGCATGACCTCCGACGACCTCCTGAACTCCGCTGCGGGCGTGCGCCTCGACCTCTGGCTGTGGGCCGCGCGCTTCTTCAAGACGCGCTCGCTCGCCAAGCAAGCCGTCGAGGGCGGCAAGGTCGAGGTCAACGACATGGCGGGCAAGCCGTCCAAGCTCGTGCATGTCGGCGACGTGCTGAAGATCGTGCGCGGCGAGGAGCGCTTCGAGCTGGTGGTCGCCGCACTCAGCGCGCAGCGCGGTCCGGCGGCGACGGCGCGACGGCTCTATCGCGAAACCGAGCAGGGCCTCGCGGCGCGCGAAAAGGCCGCCGAACTGCGTCGCCTGCAAGGCGCCGGCTACGCCAGGCCGCCGACCAAGCCGGACAAGCGTGCGCGCCGCCTCATCCGCGCACTCGGCGACATCGACGCGTTCTGAAAAAAACCGGCGACACCCGAGCGTCGCCGGTTGCCGCTGGGCGCGTCTTCGCGGCAGAGAAGACGCGGCAGCGGTGATCAGGCGACCTTGTCGATGGTGACCGTGGTGGCGTACGTCGCGAGCGCCTGTCTGACGCCAGCCGCGTAGGCAGGATCGGCCTTGGCGAAGTGGCCGAGCTGACGCTCGATGATTTCGGCCGGAACGCCCTGCATCGCGGCGGCGATGTTGCCGAACAGCTGGCGCTTCTGCTCGTCGTTCATCAGGCGGAAGAGGTCGCCGGGCTGGCCGTAGTCGTCGTTGCCGGCGCGGTGATCGTAGCGGTCGGCGTCGCCCGAGATCTTCAA
Source organism: Dokdonella sp. (assembly GCA_036398455.1). GTDB lineage: Bacteria > Pseudomonadota > Gammaproteobacteria > Xanthomonadales > Rhodanobacteraceae > Dokdonella_A. Next base: position 4,096 of record DASWPR010000515.1, on the reverse strand, counting down.
GGGCGGCTCCTTCGCCGACGGCTGCTGCACCGGTCCGTTGAACGAGTTCGGTTCGTAGTTGACGCTGCCGCCGCCGTTGCCGTCGAAGCGCATCGCGCCGTCACGGTAGTAGTTGTGCACCGGAACCTTCGGCGCATTCACCGGCAGGTGCTCGTGATTCGCACCGAGGCGGTAACGCGCCGCGTCGGCATAGGAGAAGATGCGGAACTGCAGCATCTTGTCCGGGCTGTGGCTGATGCCGGGCACGACGTTCGCCGGCGAGAAGCTCGATTGCTCGACCTGCGCGTGATAGTTGTCGGGATTGCGGTTGAGCTCGAGCACGCCGACCTCGATCAGCGGATAGTCCCTGTGCGGCCACACCTTGGTCAGGTCGAACGGGTTGTACGGCGTCTTGTCCGCATCGGCCTCGGGCATGATCTGCACGTACATCGTCCACTTCGGGAAATCCTTGCGCTCGATCGCTTCGTACAGATCGCGCTGGTGCGACTCGCGGTCCTCGCCGATGACATCGGCGGCCTGCGCGTTGGTCCAGTTGCGGATGCCCTGCTGCGTCTTGAAGTGGAACTTGACCCAGAAACGCTCGTCGGCGGCGTTGACGAAGCTGTAGGTGTGGCTGCCGAAGCCATGCATGTGGCGCAGCGACGCAGGCAGGCCGCGGTCGCTCATCAGCGTGGTCACCTGGTGCAGCGATTCGGGCGACAGCGACCAGAAATCCCACATCGAGGTCGCGCTGCGCAGGTTCGTGCGCGGATCGCGTTTCTGCGTATGGATGAAGTCCGGGAACTTGTACGGATCGCGCACGAAGAACACCGGCGTGTTGTTGCCGACCAAGTCCCAGTTGCCCTCGTCGGTGTAGAACTTCAGCGCGAAGCCGCGCACGTCGCGTTCGGCATCGGCTGCGCCGCGCTCGCCGGCGACGGTGGAGAAACGCAGGATCAGCTCGGTCTGCTTGCCGACCTGCGCGAACACCCTGGCCTTGCTGTACTTCGTGATGTCGTGGGTGATGGTCAGCGTGCCGAACGCGGCCGAGCCCTTCGCGTGGACGACGCGCTCGGGAATGCGTTCGCGATTGAAATGCGCGTGCTTCTCGAACAGCTGATGGTCCTGCACCAGCAGCGGTCCGCGCGGACCGGCGGTCAGGCTGTTCTGGTTGTCCGGCACCGGCGCGCCGGCGGCGGTGGTCAAGGGGTCGCGGGGCTTGCTCATGGCGGATTCCTGCTGGCGTGGATGGGCGTGCTTCGATCGGGCGGGCGCGCTGGCTGGCGTTCGGCTGGCTGGCGCTCGGGGCGATACCTTGGACCCGGATCGTGACCGGACTATAGGAAGTCCATGCTCCGTCGGAAATTCGATTGTTTCGATTCGATCGATAGTGTGAGGCTATCGATGCGTGTTTCGCCGATGCCTTGCCCGCTTGGTCTGCGCACCGCGCTGGCGAAGAGGGCTTCGCGGGACGGCACCCAGGCTTCCTCTTCAGAAGCTCGGCGAACGAAGGGGATTTACTATCGAAAAATATATCGTAAGATACATCGTACAACACGACAGGAGCTTCCCCATGCATCATCATTTCTTCCATCGCGGCCCGCGCGGCACCGATGATTCCGAGTCTTCGTTCTTCTTTGGCCGCCACCGCGGCGGCGGCCACGGCTTCGGCCCGTTTGCCGGCGGCTTCATGGGCGGCATGGGCCTTGGCGGCCACGGTTTCCGCAGCGGCCGCAAGCTCGGTTCGAGCGAGCTGCAGATCGTGCTGCTGGCCCTGCTGGCGACGCAGCCGAGTCATGGCTACGAGCTGATCAAGGCGCTCGACGAACGCTCCGGCGGCTTCTACAGCCCGAGCCCCGGCATGATCTATCCGGCACTCACCTATCTGGAAGAAGTCGGCTACGCCAGCGTCGAAGCGGACGGTGCCAAGAAGCTCTACAGCATCACGCAGGCTGGGCGCGACTACCTGCAGAAGCACCAGCAGACGGCCGATACGATCCTCAGCCAGCTGGAGCACATCGGCGCACGAATGGGGCGCGTGCGCGATGCCTTTTCCGGCGAGAGCGACGGCGAAGAAGAGAACGGCGGCGGCCCGGCCGAGGTCTGGATGGTGCTGCGCGAACTGAAGAGCGCGCTGCGCGGCAAACGTCATTCCGGCGTCAAGGAAGCGCGTCGCGTCGCGGCGATCCTGCAGCGCGCGGTGGCCGAAATCCTCGGGGGTGGCTGATGGCCATCTTGAACGCGGTGGGCGAGGTGGAGCCGCCGGCGGCGGCTCCGAGCGCGCTGAGGGACGCGCGCGTCGAGGCCGTCATCACCGGCATCAAGGCCGCGTACCGGCGACCGGCCAATGGCGGACCGAACCAGAGCGCGCAGCGCGATCCGCACGCCTATGCGGATTTCGGCTTTTCGATCCATCCCGATCAGGGCGAGTTGATCTACCTGATGAGCCGCGCGCTGCGCGCACGGCGCGTGGTCGAGTTCGCCACGTCGATCGGCTTTTCGACGCTCTACTTCGCCGCGGCGATGCGCGACAACGGCGGCGGCAAGGTGATCGGCTCGGAGATCGTGCCACGGAAGATCGCCACCGCCAGGCGCCACCTGGAGGCGGCCGGCTTGTCCGACTACGTCGAGATCCGCGAAGGCGATGCGCGCGAGACCCTGCGCGATCTCGGCGGCGACGTCGACTTCGCCTTGATCGACGGCTGGCCCGGCGACGACGGCCCGACGCTCGCGCTGCAGGTGATGCAGCTGATCGCGCCGCAGATGCAGGGCGGCGCGATCGTATTGAACGACAACGCGGAAGACGACTATCTGGCGTGGATCCGCGATCCGGCGAACGGATTCCGTTCGATGAGCCTGCCCTTGAAGGGCGGCACCGAGTTGTCGGTCAAAGGCTGAAGCGACGCGCGTCGGAATCGTCCGCCCGCAACGGCGTCAGCTGCGCGCGCGAGCCGGGTTGCCGATGACGGTGGCGCCGGCGGGCACGTCGCGCGTGACCACGCTGCCGGCGCCGATCAGGGCGTCGTTGCCGACGGTGACGCCGGGCAGGATGATCGCGCCGCCGCCGATCCACACGTTGCTGCCAATGTGAATCGGCCGCCCGAATTCCAGCCCGGTCGCGCGCGTCGCCGCGTCGCGCGGGTGATCGGCGGTGAGGATCTGCACGCCCGGACCGATCTGCGTGCGATCGCCGACGACGACCTCGACGACATCGAGGATCACGCAGTTGAAGTTGAGGAACACGCCGGCGCCGAGGTGGATGTTGAAGCCGTAGTCGCAATGGAACGGCGGGCGGATGACGGCGCCTTCGCCGACGCGCGCGAAACGTTCCAGCAGCAGTGCACGCCGCTCGGACGACGGCATCGCAAGTGCCGCGTTGTAACGCACCAGCCAATGCTGCGTCGCGGTCTGGTCGGCCTGGATTTCAGCTGCGCTGGCATCGTACAACTCGCCTGCGAGCATCTTTCCTTTTTCGGTGCGCGCCATGGTGTTCTCCGTGTTAGCGGCCCAATCGGTGTACAGGCACGCCGACCACGCGGCCTTGTGGCCGCGCGGTCGACGATCGATGCGTTGCGCTACTTGCCCGATTTTTCTTCGGCGATCCGCGCGTCGAGCAGCTTCCCGGCACGATCGGCGTAAGCGTGGCAGGCCTGCGCATCGATGAACGGGTTCGCCGTCGGTTTCGCCGCAAGCTGCTGCAGCTTCTTGTCGACACCGGCGATATCCGGGTGCACCGAGATCAGGATGTCGCATGGCAGGCTGGCCACCGTGCGGATGCTGTTGCGCACGCCGGGCGTCAGATCCGCATGCGTGGCATCGGCCAGGAAATGGAAGCCGGGTGCCGAGATCGGGTTGAGGCTGTCGGCGTAGACGATGTCGAGGCAGCGGCCTTTCTCGCACGAGCGCCACGTCCAGGTCGTGCTGCCTGGCGTGTGTCCCGGTGTGAAGTGCGCGGTGACGGCAATGTCGCCGAGGCGCACGATTTCGCCGTCGTGAACTTCGCGTACCTGCGCCACGGCAGGCCAGCCGGAGTCCTTCGCGTAACCGGCTTGCGGATCGTCGTCGACGGCGTGGCCCAGGCGCAGGCCTTGCGCGCCGGATGGACTTGCGACGACGG
>DASWPR010000514.1:0-3838 GCA_036398455.1 Dokdonella sp. | reverse complement strand
GCTGCTGCAGGCCGGACCCGACGTGCTGCGCCTGGTGCCGCCGTTGACCATCACGGACGCCGAAACCGCCGAAGGATTGCGCCGGCTCACGCACGCGTTACGCAGTTTTCTCGACGCCCGTGCCTGATCCCGCGAGGGCTCCGTCGCCTCATTCCCCGCAGACGCTGTTGACGTCACTCCCGCGCCAGCGGGAATCCACGGGCCGTTGGTCCGCGGCTCACTCGGTTCAACACCCGCCTGTCACGCGCGCGCCTGTCGGCGGCAGACCAGCAATACCGTATCTACGCCGTCGTCGTCGATCCAGCCGGGCGTCGTTGTGAGCGTCGATTGGCCGTGCAGGCCGAGCGGCATGATCACGCGGTTGTACCACCACATCGCACGCTCGCGCTGGTGAGTCAGAAACCACATGCCGAGGTCGAGCAGGCGCGAGGACTTCGGCTGCATGCCATGGATCGCGCTGCGTTCGACCACGAAGCCGTGGCGCGCGAGTTTCGCGGCGAGATCGGCCGGTTCGTAGCGGCGGCGATGGCCGACGAAGTCGTCGAACGCAGTCCATGCGCTTGCATGCAGCGGCACCGACAGCAGCAGTGCGGCGCCGTTGGCGGCGACGCGCGCAAGTTCAGCCAGCGCGGCTTCGTCGTCGTCGACGTGTTCGACGATGTCGAAGGCGCAGACCAGTTCGAACGCCGCATCGGCATAGGGCAGGGCGGTGATCAGGCCGACCGTCGCCTTGCAGCCTTGTGCGTGCAGCGTACGCGCCGCCGCGCAGCTGATGTCGAGAAAACAGGTGTCCTGCAGCGGCAGGCGCGGGCGCAGGCCCGGTGCGACTTCGAGGCGCGCGCCGGCCGCGGCGACGAGATCGCGGACCAGCGGCCAGGTGTTGAAGCGGTGCGGCGCGACGAGGCGCGCCTGCCCCCACAAGGCATCGTAGAAGTCGCGGTTGAGGGTGGTCAGTTCCGCCGCGCTGCGCGGCGGGTGCGTCGGAGTCGCCTGCATCGCCTGATCCATTCCGTCTCGTCGGGCCGTTGCCGCCGCTAGGCTAGCGCGGCTTCGCTGAACGCGCCGCGCGCCGCCGCCAGCGTGTCGGCGATGACCTGCTCGCTGTGCGCGATCGAGACGAAACCGGCCTCGAACGCGGACGGCGCCATGTACACGCCGCGCTTGAGCATGCCGTGGAAGAAGCGATTGAACGCGGCGACGTCGCAGGCGGTCGCCTGCGTATAGGTTTCCACTTTTTCAGAGGTAAAGAAAAGCCCGAACATGCCGCAGACACGGTTGATGCTGACCGCCACCCCGGCTTCGGCGGCTGCGGCGGCGAGCGTGTCGGTGACCAGGCGCGTGCGGCGATCGAGTTCGGGGTAGAACTCCGGCGTCTGGATCAGGTCGAGCATCGCCAGGCCGGCCGCCATCGCGACCGGATTGCCGCTCAGCGTACCGGCCTGGTAGATGGGGCCGGCGGGCGCGATCTGCTGCATGATTTCGCGGCGTCCGCCGTAGGCGCCGACCGGCATGCCGCCGCCGATGATCTTGCCGAACGTGGTCAGGTCCGGTGCGATGCCGTACAGCGCCTGCGCGCCGCCCAGCGCGACGCGGAAGCCGGTCATCACTTCGTCGAAGATCAGCAGCGCGCCGTGCTGCGTGCACAGTTCGCGCAACGCGGCGAGATAGCCCGCGCGCGGCAGGATGCAGTTCATGTTGCCGGCGACCGGTTCGATGATCAGAGCGGCGATCGTGTCGCCCGCTTCGGCGAACAGCTGGCGCGCGGCATCGAGGTCGTTGTAGGGCAGGGTCAGCGTGAGATCGGCCAGCGCGGCGGGGATGCCGGGCGAGGTCGGCGTGCCGAGCGTCAATGCGCCGGAACCGGCCTTGACCAGGAACGAATCGCCATGGCCGTGATAGCAGCCTTCGAACTTGGCGATGCGCGCGCGCCCGGTGTAGCCGCGTGCCAGACGGATCGCCGACATCGTCGCCTCGGTGCCGGAATTGACCATGCGCACGACCTCGACCGACGGCACCAGCCGCGTGATCGTCTCGGCCATCGTCACCTCGGCTTCGCACGGCGTGCCGAACGAGAGGCCGTCCTGGATCGCACGTTCCACCGCGGCGCGTACGTGCGGATGGTTGTGGCCGACGACCATCGGTCCCCACGACCCGACGTAGTCGATGTAGCGCTTGCCCTCGACATCCCACAGACAGGCGCCGTCCGCGCGCGCGGTGAAGAACGGTTCGCCGCCGACGGACTTGAAGGCGCGGACCGGTGAATTGACGCCGCCGGGGATGCGCGCCAGCGCGCGCTGAAACAGTTCGTGGTTGGTGCTCATGGGGATTCCGTAGGGGTCGTCCAGGTTTTCGTCGGGACGGCGAAGAGGGAGGCCGGCTATTCTGTTACGAACCCGGCCGCTGGAACAGTTGCGCGAACTGCGCCGCCGCTGCGCGCACGTCGCGCGCGCCGAAGACGGCGGAAACCACCGCGACCGCATCGGCGCCGGCCTCGATCACGCTGCGCGCGTTGTCCGCGGTGATGCCGCCGATCGCGACCAGCGGCAGGCCGAATGCGCGCGCCTCGCGCAAGGTCTGCATGGTCGCGCGTCGCGCCAGCGGCTTCGTCGGCGAGGGGAAAAACGCGCCGAACGCAAGGTAATCGGGGCGGCTCGCGGCCAGTGCGCGCGCGCGCTCGATCGAGTCGTAGCAGGACACGCCGATGATCGCGTCCGCGCCGAGACGCGCGCGCGCGGCGGCGACATGCTCATCGTGTTCGCCCAGATGCACGCCGTCGGCGCCGACCGCCGCCGCCAGCTCGATGTCGTCGTTGACGATCAGCGGCACGCCGGCGCGCGTGCACAGCTGCGCGAGTGCCGCGGCTTCGGCGCGGCGGCGTGCGTGGTCCGCCGTCTTGTCGCGATACTGCAGCATCGCAGCGCCGCCTTCGATCGCCAGCGCGCAGGTTTCGAGCAGGTCGCCGCGCGGTCCGTCGGTGATCGCGTAGAGACCGCGCGGCGGCCATCGAGAGGGGGTCATTGCATCCGTGTCCGGCAAGAGCGCGCAGTTTAACGTCGCCATTGCGCCCGTCGCAGCGCGCGGGCCCTACCATCGCCGCGATCGTGCTCGCGCAGACGCCTTGAAGCGCCGGGCCTGGTGGATGTTCCTATGCGCTACCGTGGCCGCTTCGGCGAGCGCGGCCGTGCCGGCGCCGGTGCTGAAATGGGCCTACGGCGGCTGCTTTTCCTCGGGCTGCCAGACCGGCTGGTACAGCTCGCCGGTGGTCGTCGACCTCGATGGCGACGGAGGCAGGGAAATCGTTTCCGGCTCCTATGACGTCGTCGCGCTCGCCGGCGCCGGCGGTTCGCTGAAGTGGCGCGCGGCGAGCGGCGGGCGCGTCTGGCCGGGCATCGCGATCGGCGACCTCGCGCACGATGGCCGGTTCGGCATCGCGGTCGGCCGCAGCGCCGCCCAGGTGAGGGGGTCTACGACGCCAATGGCGGCGTGCGCGGCGGCGCGCCGGCGTGGCCTTCAACGAGCGCATTTTCGCCGATGGCTTCGGCGGCACGGGCGGCTGAGGCACTGCGACGAGGCGTCGCTTGGAACGGCGCGGCCGCGCTGCGACAATACGCGTTGCATTCGCTCCCGACCGGTCCTCATGTCCCAGGCTGCCTCCGTCCGCGCCGACGCGCCGTTCCGTACCTTCATGTGCGTCGTCTGCGGTTTCCTCTACAACGAAGCCGAAGGCTGGCCGGACGACGACATCGCGCCCGGCACGCGCTGGGAAGACGTGCCGGAAACCTGGACCTGTCCGGATTGCGGCGTGACCAAGTCCGATTTCGAGATGATCGAGATCTGA
>DASWPR010000513.1:0-5937 GCA_036398455.1 Dokdonella sp. | reverse complement strand
GGCTGTCGTCGGCGTGCGTCGTGATCGTACCGGCCAGCGTGGCGATCTCGTCGGCGGCGGCGATCTCGATGAAGCCTGCGTTCGGCGTGCCTGCGTTTCCGGTGGAGTCGGTGCCTTGCACGTAGACGAGGTGACGGCCAGGGGCGAGCGCATCGGTCGCCAGCGTGCCTTGTGCATCCTCGACGCTCGAGTCGAAGGCGCCATCGCTGGCGTCGAGTGGCAGCGCCGTCGCATCCGTCGCCCACGGCAGGGTGTCGATGAACGCGGCCGCGCTGGCAATCGCGTGCACCGGTTCGCTGCCGTTGCTCTGGTTGAAGCGGCTGCTGTCCAGATGCGCGCTGATCTGCGCGGGATCGCCGGCGGCAATCAGGTCGGACGCGGCCGCGACCGTGATCGCATCAGGGCCGGCCGGCAGCTTGTACGGCGCATGCAGCGCGCGTGCGACGTAACGCAGCGCGGCGATGTTGTCCGGTGCGGTGCTCGCATCGAACGAGCCGCAGTCCTGGAAGAAGTCCGCTCCATCCGTCTCGATCGTGAAGCCGGGCACGCCGAGCAGGCCGTACATGGTGTCGTCGGTGGTGCCGTCGGTCGGATACAGCTGGTCGGATTGCTCCGGCGTGTACTGGTTGAAATACGCCAGACGACGGCCGAGCGTACGCAGCGGAACCTGGTTCGGCGCGGCGCTCGAGGTATCGCCCCACGGCCATAGCACCAGTGCCGCGTTGCTGTGCATATCGAGGAAGAAGCCGGTGGTGTCGTCGGGTGCCGCATCGCCATCGTCGTGGCCGTTGCTGCCGGCGATCGAGCCGTTGCGGCGATCGGCGAAAACGCCGCCGCTGCAGTTGCCGGCGGCATCGCAGGTGCCGGCCACGTACTGCACGAGATTCTGCGTTTCAGGTTCTGGCGAACTCTGCACCAGCGGGCTGCCGCTGGTGCTCGGGCCACGGAACGTCTGGTCGCACTGATCGCCGCTGGAGCCTTCGCCATCGGTGATGTTCCAGTGGAACGGGAAGTTGCGGTTCAGATCCACGCCGGGCTGCGCGAATTCGTTTTCGCTGTCGCACTGGCCGTTCAGCACGTCCATGTTCTTGCGCTGATAGATCTGCTGCTCGGCCAGCACGCGCGCGTCGGGGTTGGCGAGCAGGATCAGGCGGAAGTCGTTGTGGTCGACCAGCCAGGTCGCTTCGGGATCGATACCGTAGCCGTTGACCAGGAATTCCGCGAAGCGCGTATCGACCTCGGCTGGCGCGTACTCGCGCGCGTGGATCGAGCTGAATACCACCATGCGCGGACGCTCGGGATCGCTGTCCGCGGTGGCGAGGTTGGTGATGCGCAGCGCGCGCATCGTGAATCCCTCGTCGGGATTCTGCGTCTTCTGCCAGGTTGGGCCGATCTCGTCGATCTGCGCGATGCCGCCATGGTCGCGCACCATATCGTCCATCGTCGAGTAGGTGCCGACGATCGAGCGAAAGCATTCGTAGCCGGGAATCGTCGGGTAGACGTCGCCCGCCAGCACCGGCGATGCGCCGGCCGCGATGCGCGCTCGCGCGGCAGCGACGCGAGCGGTCTCGGCGCTCAGTCGCGCCGTCGCGGCCTGGTCGATGCTGACCGTCAGCCCGGCCTGCACGAGTGCGCACATGCCGGCTTCGTCGGTGGCGACGCGCAGCACGCTGCGCGAATCGTCGACGATGATGTGACCGAATCGGGCGGCCGCGCGGGCCAGTGCCGCATGATCCGGATATTTCGCCTCGACGACCCATTCCGCGCCGAAAGCCGCCTGCATCCCTGCGAACGACAACGCAACCGCAAGCCATACCTTACGCATGTGCCACCCCCGTGGAGAACCGCCCGATGTTAGATGCAGGCGGGCCGCCGCGGAAGCGCCTGCTGGACGAATCGGGGGTTACCGTACAGCGGCGCTATTCGATCTGCTCCTTCGCCCAGGCCGCGTCCAGTGCCTCCATCGCATCGTGCGGCTTCAGCTTGGCCGCCTTGTCGAAGGCCTCGGCGACCTCGTCTTCGCGCTTGTCGCCGTGCAGGAGCAGCAGGGCATTGCCGTATTCGACCCAGGCGATCGGCGAATCCGGGGTCAGTTTCAGGGCCTGCTCGAGGTGCTTTTCGGCATCCACGGCGTTGGCGCCGTAGGTGAGCCTGGCGAGCATGCCGCCGACCTTGCCGACGATCTCGGCGTGGTAGAGACCGAGCGCGGTGTGCGCTTCGGCATGCTTGGGCGCCAGGTCGAGTGTGCGGTCGAGGGCATCGCGCACCTTGCCGGCAAGGCCCTGGGCGAGCGCCTTGGTGATCGAGATGGCCTGGCTGAGGCGGCCGATCGCGAACGCGCGCCGGTAATGGCTGTTCGCCTCGCCGGGCAACTGAACGACCGCCTCGTCGGCGAGCTGGATCAGTTCCTCGTAGCGCGCCGTCTTCGCCTTGTCGTCGTCGAGCAGGTAGGTCGCATGGATGCCGCCGGCCTTGACCGCGACGGAGGCGCCGAGCGCCTTCAGCGCGACGCCTTCCTCATATGCCTGCTGGAAATCGCCGCGGTGAAACGCACGCCAGGCGTTCTGCAGGGCGCTCGCCGTCGCTGCCGCGTCCTTGCCGAGTTTCGGGTTCGCCTTCAGCAGCGCGGCGACGCGCTTTTCGTCCGGGTAGGGTTCCTGATCGCCCGCATGCAGCGCGCCCCATGCCTTGGCGAGCTTGTCGCCGGCATGGTCGAAACGCGGTTCGGAATGGGGGAAAGCAGTCCAGGCCTTCTTCGCCATTGCGGTCTCCTCGAAGTTGCACCGCGCGAGTGTGAACGGCTGCATGGCGAGCCGTCACGCCGCCCTGCGGCAAGCCGGTAAACTTCGGCGCGAAGATGCCCTTCCGGCCCTGGCCGGAGCGGGTTCCTATCGAAGCGATGCAAGCGACTGCGATGACCAAAGCCAGCCATTCTGCCGACCCCGCCGCGCTCGCGGCCGATCTGCGCGCCCATATCGACGAGGCGAACTATCGCTATCACGTGCTCGACGACCCGGCCATTCCGGATGCCGAATACGACAAGCTCATGCGCGAACTGATCGACCTGGAAGCCGCGCATCCCGACCTCGCGACGGCGGATTCGCCGACGCAGCGGGTCGGCGCCGCGCCTTCCGGCGCCTTTGCCGAGGTGCGTCACGAGATCCGCATGCTCTCGCTCGGCAACGCCTTCACCGACGAGGAAGTGGAAGAGTTCGTGCGCCGCATCGAGCAGCGCCTCGACATCGACAACCCGTTGTTCTCGGTCGAGCCGAAATTCGACGGCCTCGCGATCAGCCTGCGCTACGAGGATGGCGTGTTCGTGCGCGGCGCCACGCGCGGCGACGGCGAGACCGGCGAGGACGTCAGCCCGAATCTGCGCACGATCAAGGCGATTCCACTGAAACTGCGCGGCAAGGACTATCCCGGCGTGCTCGAAGTACGCGGCGAGGTCTACATGCCGCGCGCCGCATTCGAAGCCTGGAACGAACGTGCGCGCCGCGACGGCGGCAAGGTGCTGGCGAACCCGCGCAACGGCGCCGCCGGCTCGCTGCGCCAGCTCGATCCGCGCATCACCGCGCAGCGGCCGCTGGCGTTCTACGCCTACGCGATCGGCGTGGTCGAGCGCGGCAGCCTGCCGTCGACGCATTCGGCGACGCTGAAGAAATTCCGCGAGTGGGGCCTGCCGGTCAGCCCGCTCGTCGAGACGGCGCAGGGCGCTGAGGGATGTCTCGCCTATTACGCGAAGATCGGTGCGCAGCGCGACGGCCTGCCATTCGACATCGACGGCGTCGTCTACAAGCTCGACGACTTCGCCGGCCAGCGCGAGCTCGGCTTCGTCGGCCGCACGCCGCGCTGGGCGATTGCGCACAAGTTTCCCGCGCAGGAACAGCAGACCACGGTCGAGGCGATCGACGTCAACATCGGGCGCACCGGCGCGGCCACGCCGACCGCGCGGCTGGCGCCGGTGCAGGTCGGCGGTGTCACCGTGACCAACGCGACCTTGCACAATATCGACCAGGTCGCGCGTCTCGACGTGCGTGTCGGCGACAGCGTGATCGTGCGCCGCGCCGGCGATGTGATTCCGGAAGTCGTGCGCGTGATCGCCGAATTGCGCCCGAAGAAAACCACGCCCTGGCACATGCCCGAGCACTGTCCGATCTGCAACTCGGCAATCGTGCGCGAGGAGGGCGAGTCGGTCGCGCGCTGCACCGGCGGCCTCACTTGCGCCGCGCAGCGCACGCAGGCCGTGTTCCACTTCGCGGCACGCCGCGCGATGGACATCGACGGCCTCGGCGAACGCTATATCGAGGAGCTTGGCGACCTCGGCTATCTGGATTCGGTCGCGGCCCTGTACAAACTGACGCTCGACGACCTGCTCGAGATGAAGCGCCGCGCCGACGAGCGCGACGGCACCACGCCGGAGACCGTGAAGGCCGGCAAGGTCGCGACCAAGTGGGCGGAAAACCTGATCGAGGCGATCGAGCACAGCAAGCGCACCACGCTGGAGCGATTCCTCTACGCGCTCGGCATCAAGCACGTCGGCGAGAGCACCGCGAAGGCGCTCGCCGCCTGGTTCGGCGATCTCGCGCTGATCCGCCATCTGCCGTGGCCGATGCTGAAGCTGGTGCCGGACATCGGCGGCGAGGTTGCGCGCGCGATCGACGCATTCTTCCAGCAGCCGGGCAACCAGCAGGTGATCGACGACCTGCTCGCGCGTGGCGTCGCGATCCGCGATGAGCACCCGCCGATCGCCAAGCTGCGCGCCGCGCTGGAATTGTCGAACGTGCTCGCGCAGATCGAGATTCCGAAGCTGACGCCGAAGCGCGCCGAGCAGGTCGCAGCGGCGTTCGATTCGATCGAAGGCGTCGCCGGCGCGGATGTCGAAGCGCTGGTCGCCGCCGGCCTGCCGCAGGACAGCGCGGCCGCCGTGCAGGCGTTCCTAGCCGATGGCGAAGGCCGCACACTCGTGCTGCGTTGTGCGACGGCCTGGGCGCAGTTGAATCGGGCCGTAGCGCATGCAGGCGCGGCGAAGGAAGGCGCGCTCGAAGGTCAAACCGTCGTGCTCACCGGTACGCTGTCGGCACTGACCCGCGACGAAGCCAAGGCCCGACTGGAGGCGCTCGGTGCCAAGGTCGCCGGCAGCGTGTCGAAGAAGACCCGTTTCGTCGTTGCTGGCGAGGCCGCGGGGTCGAAGCTCGACAAGGCAACGGAGCTGGGCGTCGAGATCTGGGACGAGGCGCGCCTGCTTGAGTTCCTGGCTGCCGAAGAGTGAGGCCCCGGATATGCCTTGGACACTGCTGAAGACGCAGCATACCCAGTCGATCGATTCGACAATCCCCAAAACACGGAGATACAACTTGCAGGGGATCGCACCCTTTTGAGAAAGGCGGCGCCACGGCAGCGCTCGAAAAGCAGCTGCGGGACTGAATCGCCCAAGGTTTCCTGGCCGCCCGTCACTCATGAGCTATGGCCGCGCCCGAGGTGTGTATGAGCGCGAGGCGACATACGGATAAGTCCAGTCCCCTGGACGTGTGGAAGACCGTCAGCAGGGGATGGGTCTTGCAGCGCCACCACGGCAGCTCTATATTCGCTATTCGCGAATAGCGAATGGGCAATGCGATGGCACGATCCAAAGCCAATCCCCAAGTCATGCTCCGCCCCCAGGACGTGGTGGTTTTGCTGCGCCTGTCCTTGGGCCGCGACGCCATCCCGACCTACGCGGCGCTTGCGGCGGAACTGGGCATGACGGCATCGGAGGTCCATGCTGCCATCGAGCGGGCCGTGGTCGCGCAACTCGCCATCAAGCAAGCCGGCGGCAAAGCACGCGTGCTGTTGCCGGCGTTGCGCCTGTTCCTGCAGCACGGTGCGCGCTATTGCTTTCCCGCGACGCGCGGCAGCTTGACGCGCGGCCTGCCGACCGGTTACGCCGCCGCGCCG
>DASWPR010000512.1:0-3363 GCA_036398455.1 Dokdonella sp. | reverse complement strand
GCGCGCATCGTCGGCCTGCACGCACACCTCGGTTCCGGCATTCTCGATGCGACGCACTGGCGCTCGGTCTACGCGCAGCTCGCCAGTCTCGCCGAGGGCTTCAGCCGCATCGAGTCGCTCGATATCGGCGGCGGTCTCGGCGTGCCGTCGCGACCGGACGAAGTGCCGCTCGATCTGCCTGCGCTGTCCGCTGCGCTGACCGAGGTCAAGAGCGCCTATCCGCAGTTCCAGCTGTGGCTGGAGCCCGGCCGCTTCCTCGTCGCCGATGCCGGCGTGCTGCTCGCGCGCGTGACCCAGGTCAAGCGCAAGGGCAATGTGCACTACGTCGGCATCGACGCCGGCATGAATTCGCTGATCCGGCCGGCGCTGTACGAAGCCTGGCACGAGATCGTCAATCTTTCGCGCCTGCACGAACCGGCCGACACGATGGTGCAGGTGGTCGGCCCGATCTGCGAGAGCGGCGACGTGCTCGGCACCAACCGGCGGCTGCCGGCGTGCCGCGAAGGCGATGTGATCCTGATCGCACAGGCTGGCGCCTACGGAGCGGTGATGGCTTCGCGCTACAACCTGCGCGAGCCGGCGGCGGAGATCGTGCTGTGAGTCGCGCGCGTATCGTGCTGCATCTGGTCGCCCTGGTCGCGCCCATCCTCGCCGCCGGTGCGTTCTGCGCGCTGCTGTTGCGCTCCGAGACGCCCTCGGCCTGGCGCCAGGCGGGCGTCCTCGGCGGCATCGGCGCGCTTGCCGCGCAGATCGCCGCCGGACTGTGCTGGCGCTCGCTCGATCGGCGCGCGCGTGCCGGCAGCGGGGCATGGAAGACCGGCCTCGGCATGGCCGCGCTGACGCATCTGCTGTTCGGTGTCCTGCTGACGGCTGCACTCGCGCTATCCATCCGTTTCCTCGATGCAGGCGATTCCGGAACCGCCCGGGATCTGCTGCTGCAGGCGGCATTCTTCGCGCTGGCCTCGCTGACGACGGTGGGTGCGGTGACGCTTCCGCTCAGCGCCTGGCTCGCCCAGGCGATTGCCGCGCTGCGTCGCAAGGAGTTCGCCGATGACGCTCGCTGATCCACGCGCCGCACAGGCGTTCCGTTTCGTCCGGCGCGACTATGCGAACGGCATCGCGTCGCTCGTGTATGCGTTCGATGACGGCCCCGAGCTGGTCGAGACGGTCATTTTTCCGGATGCGCCGGCGTTGCCGCCCGCCCGCGCGCACGCATTCGAAGCGGCCCTCGACCTGCTGCATCTGATCGTCGGCGTCAGCTACTACAAGGCCGGCGTGCCGGCCGCGATTCGTGTCGAGACGCACACGCCGGATACGGCGACGGCGGCATTTCTCGACGAGCTGTATCTGCACGGCCTGGGCGAGTTCGCCTATCAGAACACGCTGGACCTGCGCGGACGCATCCGCTTCCCCTCGGTGGCCGGCGCAGCGCCCGCGGCCGCGCACTTGTCGCTGCCGCGCCGCACGCTGGTGCCGATCGGCGGCGGCAAGGATTCGCTGGTCAGCGTCGGCCTGCTGGCGGCGGCTGCGGAAGACGCGACCGCGGTGTGGGTCGGCAATTCGCCGCTGATCGAAGCCTGCGCGGCGCGCACCGGCCTGCCCCTGCTCAATGTGCGCCGCACGTTGTCGCCGCTGCTGTTCGACTACAACAAGGCCGGTGCCTACAACGGCCATGTGCCGGTCACCGCGATCAACTCGGCGATCCTCGCCGTCGCGGCGATCCTGTATGGCTACGACGCGGTCGCATTCTCCAACGAGCGTTCCGCGTCGAGCGCGACGCTCGAATACGACGGCCAGCCGGTCAATCACCAGTGGAGCAAGGGTTGGGCGTTCGAGCAGGCCTTCGGTGACCTGCTGCAGGCGCGCGTCGCTGCCGATCTCTACTACTACTCGCTGCTGCGGCCGTTGTCCGAACTCGCCGTCGCCGCGCGCTTCGCCCGCAGCATGCGCTACGACGATGTGTTCTCCAGCTGCAACCGCAATTTCCGCATTCTCGGTCCGCGCCCGATCGATCGCTGGTGCGGGCAGTGTCCGAAATGCCATTTCGTCTTCCTCGCGCTGGCGCCGTTCATGCCCAAGCCGCGGCTGCTGGCGATCTTCGGACGCAACCTGCTCGACGATCCTGCGCTCGCCGCGGGCTTCGATGCCTTGCTCGAATACCAGGAGCACAAGCCGTTCGAATGCGTCGGCGAAGGCATCGAATCGCGCACCGCACTGGCTGCGCTCGCCGGGCGTGCCGAGTGGCGCGAGGACGCGCTGGTCGCGCGCTTCGCCGACGAGATCCTGCCGCAGCTCGATCGCGCCGGTCTCGACCTCGACGCGCTGCTGAAGCCCGCAGGGGACCATCGGATTCCCGCGCGCCTGCAGGCGATCGTGTTCGATGCGCCTCGCTGATCTCGCCGGCAAGCGCGTCGCGGTCTGGGGTTACGGCCGCGAAGGCAGGGCGGCATTGGCTGCGCTGCACGCACGCGTGCCGCAGCTGCGGCCGACCTTGTTCTGCAGCGACAAGGAGGCCGCGGACCTGGCCTTCGATGATCCGCACCTCGAGTTCGACGCCATTCTCTCCGGCCGTCCGCTGACGCAGCGCGCGGCAGCGGTCGATGTCGTCACCACGCCGCCCGATGGTGCCGCGCTGTCCGCGTTCGATGTCGTCATCAAGTCGCCCGGCATCAGCCGCTATCGGCCCGAAGTGCTGATTGCCGAACACGCCGGCACGCACTTCACCGCGGGCACCGCGCTGTGGTTTGCCGAGCACCCGCAGGCGCGCGTGATCGCGGTCACCGGGACCAAGGGCAAGAGCACGGTCAGCGCGCTGATCGCGCACCTCCTGCGCGCGCTCGGCCGCCGCGTCGCCCTGGCCGGCAATATCGGATTGCCGCTGCTCGAACTGCTCGATCCGCCGGTGTCGCCGGACTGGTGGGTGGTGGAGCTGTCCAGTTTCCAGACGCGCGACGCAGCCGCGGTCGAGGTCGGCGTCATCAACAATCTGTATGAAGAACACCTCGACTGGCACGGCACGCGTGAACGCTATGCGGCCGACAAGCTGGCGCTCGCCGCGGTGGCGAAGACGCTCGTGGCGAATGCGCGCCAGAACGAATTGAGCGCGCGCCTCGATGCGCATCCGCGCCGCATCGTCTTCGGCGGCGCCGATGGCTGGCACATCGCCGGGGACGCGATCGCGCGCGACCGGCAGCGCGTGTTCGACCTCGACCGCACGCCGCTGCCGGGGCCGCACAATGCATTGAATCTGTGCGCCGCGCTCGCGGCCGTCGAGGCGGCCGGCGAGGATGCGCGTGCGGCAGCGCCGTCGATCGCGACATTCCATCCGCTGCCGCATCGCCTGCAGACGCTGGGCGAACGCGA
>DASWPR010000511.1:0-5496 GCA_036398455.1 Dokdonella sp. | reverse complement strand
CGCCCATGCCGCCCTGGCCGAGCGAACGCACCACGCGGTAGGCGCCGAACGAGCGTGGCGAACCATCGCCTGCGTGGGGCGCGGCCGCGATGGCGGCGGCGTCTGCGATCAGCGCCGGAGGTTGTTCCATGAAGCCCTGTGCGGCGGCATCCGAACGCAGCAGGCGTTCGACTTCGCCGAGCAGCGCAAGATCGCCGGCGCATTCTGCGGCGAGCCAGCCGGCGCGTTCGTGCGGCGCCATGTCGATGGCCTGCCCGAACAGTTCGCCGACGCGCTGGCGGTCCACCACCGTGCCGCTCAGGTGTCCGGATGCAGGCTGGCGTAGAGCTGCGCTTTCGCGCGGCGCCAGTCGCGGTTGACCGTGCGTTCGCTCAGCGACTGCAGCAGCGCGATCTCGGCCAGCCCGAGGCCGGCGAAGAAGCGCAGTTCGACGATCAGCGCGAGACGCGGCTCCTCCGCTTCGAGCAGGGCGAGCGCATGATCGAGGCGCAGCAGTTCGTCCGGCGGCAGCTCGCCGTCGGCGACTTCCAGTCCCTCGTCGAGCGGAACGATCTGCAGATGCTCGCCGCCGCGCTTCTCGGTCAGGCGCGCGCGCGCGTGGTCGATCACGATCTTGCGCATCGCCTTCGCCGCGAGCGCGAAAAAATGCGCGCGGCCGTGCAGGTTGCGTCCATCCGGTCCGACCAGTTTCAGGTACGCCTCGTGCACCAGCCCGGTCGTATTCAGCGTCGCTGCCGAGGATGCCGCGAGCTGCCGTCGCGCGAGCCGCTTGAGTTCGTCGTAGACATGCACGAACAGGCCCTGCAGCGCGCGTGCGTCTCCGTTGTTCGCCGCATCGATGAGAGCGGTGACCTCGTCGGCCATCGTTGCGCCCCGGAAAGACTGTGCGCCCGAGTATAAGGGAGGTTCGATCGCATGCCGTGCAGGCCTCGCATGAGCCGCCGATGCCTCGTTCGCACCGCGTGTCATCTGTTCGCGCGTTTCAGCGTAATCAATACATGCACCCGCCTTATCCCGCCGGTCCGTGTGCCGTCGGCGCGCGCGTGCGAGCAGCCACGCCTGCGCACACGGGCGCTGTCCTCGACGAGCCACAGGAGGACTCATGCATCGACGCTCCACCCGACACCTTCGAACAGGACGCCGCATCGCAGGCGCGATCGTGCTCGTGCTCGCCGGTTTCTGCACCTGCGTGCCGGATGCATCGGCGCAGACGCAGGAGCCGGTTGCGAGCAACGCGGTGCCGGAACTGGTCGCCGCTGCGGAATGGATCCTGGTCGCCGATCTCGTCGAGATGCCGGTTCGGCGCAGCGCGCCCGACCATCGCATCGTGACCGACTACCATTTCAGCGCGATGCGGACCTTGCTCGGCCAGCCGCCATCGAACGATCTGGTCCTCAGCCAGGACGGCGGCAGCCTCGACGGTGAAACGCAGGCGATGGCCGAAGCGCCGGCGTTCGTGCTCGGTGCGCGCTACCTGCTGTTCGTCCGACCCGGCAGCGGCGAGCGGCTGCCGATGGTCGTCGGCGGCGCCCAGGGCGTCTACCGGCTGTCGATCGACGGCAGGGCGATGGCGCTCGGCGGCGAGCGCGAAATCCTGAATGGCGACGACCTGCTCGCCGAAATCGATCGTCTCGTCGCAGTGCGCAAGGCGCCGGAACCCGCTGCGGGCGGGCCGCGCGCAGCCGAGCGGCGTGCGGCCTCCGGCCACTGAAGCGCCTGCATTCGTCGCTTCGCGCTAGCCCGCGCGCGTGCCGCGCGCCAGCAGCCATGCGGCGCAGGTCTCGCGGCCGAGTTCGCGCAGCTCGCGCAGGAACCCCGGTTCGGTGTTGAGGCGGCTCTTCGCCCGGCATTCGGCCAGCGACTCGCCCGGTTCGATCAGATGCAGGCGCAGCGCTTTCATGCGCCGCCCGAGCGAGCTCAAGGGAACGGCGCCGCGCAATGCGGCCTGCGCCTGGATCACCGATTCGTATTCGCGCAGGAACGTGGTCGAGAAGCCGAGCTCGGCGACGCGTTCGGCAATCTCGCGCGCGCTGCCCGGCAACGCCACGCGCGACAGCGGCTGCACCAGCACGCAGGCGATGTGCGGAGCCGTGCAGCGGTAGACCAGCGGCTGCAGCGCCGGATTGCCGGCGTAGCCGCCGTCCCAGTAGCTCTCGCCGTCGATCACCACCGCGGCGAACAGCTGCGGCAGGCAGGTCGAGGCGAGCAGGGCATCGACGCTGAGTTCGGCATTGCCGAACAAGGTCAATGCGCCGTCGCGCACGCGCGTCGCGGCGATGAACAGCTTGAACGGCGACGCCACGCGCAGGCGCTCGAAATCGAACAGCCGCTCGGCGATCGAGCGCAGCGGATTCAGGCCGAACGGATTGATCTGTTCCGGCGTGAATTGATGTGCCCAGTTCGACAGCAGTTGAGCGGTGCCGCTCGCCGCGACCCCGGCGAAGGCCCAGCGCACCAGGCTCGATTGCGTGGCGATGCTCGACCAGAGTTCATCCAGCTTGGCACGCGCGCCGTCGCGCCCGCCTTCCATCCAGCCCTGCGCCAGCGCCAGCGCATTCATCGCGCCGCTGCTGGTCGCGCTGATGCCATCGAGCGACAGCCACGGCTCTTCGAGCAGGCGATCGAGCACGCCCCAGGTGAGCGCGCCATGCGCACCTCCGCCCTGAAGCGCGAGGCTGAGCGAGGGCAGCGAAGGAGCGGTCGACATGCGGGCTGTCTCGCTGCGGTGAAGTGGCGATTCTTGCATAGCCGACGCAGACTGCTATCCTGCGCGCCCCGATTTCACTATCGATACGCAGAAAGAGCAGGACATGGGCAGAGGCGACCGCAAGACCAAGAAAGGCAAGATCTCGATCCGCAGCTACGGCAATGTACGTCCGCACGCCGCGAAGAGCGCCGCTGGCGAAGCGGTGGCCAAGCCTGCCGCCAAGCCGGCGGTGAAGAAGGCCGCGCCGGCCGTGAAAAAGGCTCCGGCGAAGAAAACCGCGTAAATCCGCGTCGGCGCCTGGGTCACCGGGCGCTGCTCACTTCGACCACGCCCAGCGGCGGGTCGGGCAGCGCGTTCCATCGGTCATCGTCGTCGCTGAAATCTGCTGCGCGTTCGGTCGTCGCCGGGATCTGTCGCGCATTCGAAAGAGCCGCTCGGCGGCGTTGCGCGCGTGATTTCTCCGTTTGCCGCTAAGCACCGGCCCTTCGCCGGGCGTTGCGCGCTAGCATGCGGCCCTCCGGTGTCAGAGTCGCGACAGTCCCCGATGTCCAGTGCTCCCCGCCAACGCAAGCAGCCGGGTCCGTTCGCATTCGCGAGCAGACGGCCTCGCTTCAACCTCTGCGCGGTGCTTTTCGTCGTGCTGATCGGCGTCTGCTACGGGTGTGGCGTTGGGCTTGCGCGCTCGATCCTGCTGGCGTTCGTCGCTGCCGCGATCGTGTTCCTCGTTCTCATCGCACATATGTTCGCGCGCGCCGATACGGCGTCGATCCGCGCCCGTGCGCGCGAGGAAGACCAGGGCCGCTGGGGTGCGCTGTGGAGCAGCGTGGTCGTTTCCGGCGTGGCGCTGGTCGCGCTCGGCCTGGAACTGCACGCAAGCCAGTCGGGCGGCGCGCTTGAAATCGCCCTCGCGGCGACGACGCTGCTGCTGTCGTGGATGTTCATGAACACGATGTTCGCGATCCATTACGCGCATGCGTTCTACGGCGACGACGCGCACAAGCGCAAACGCGGCGGCCTCGATTTTCCGGGCGAAGGGGAGGCGGACTACTGGGACTTCGTCTATTTCGCGTTCGTGATCGGCATGACCTTCCAGGTCTCCGACGTGCAGGTCAGCGATCGGCGCCTGCGCAGGATCGTCCTCGTGCACGGGGTGATCGCCTTCTTCTTCAACGTCATCATCATCGCGCTCAGCGTGAACGTCGTCGCCGGCAAGGCGTAGCGCCCTGCGGCCGTGCGTTCAGCATCGTTGGTACGTATTTTGCTTTGACTACCCTGTCGGCGCCGCATGTCGGCCCCATAGACGGATGTTTGCTCCCCCTGATGCTGTTGTCGAACGTCATTGCCGCACTGCCCGAAGCCGCCGCCGGCGAACGCTTCGTCGCACGCGTGTACCGGCTGCGCGCGCTCGGGCTTGCCCTCGCAGCGCTGGCCGTCGGGTCGGTGCTGTATCAGAACGCGGCGCCGCCGCTGCTGTGGGTGCTGCTGTTCTGCCACGGCCTGCTGTGGCCGCAGCTGGCGCGCGCGCTGGCGAATGCGAACGAAGATCCGAAGCGGGTCGAGTTGCGCAACCTGCTGATCGATTCCGCGCTCGGCGGATTCTGGGTCGCAGCGATGCGCTTCAATGTGCTGCCGAGCGTGCTGCTGCTGACGATGCTGGCGGTCGACAAGATCAGCGTCGGCGGCTGGCGCATGCTCGAACGCGGGCTCGCGGCGCAGGTGCTCGCCTGCGTGGCGACGGTATTGCTGCTGTGCGCGTGGGAGGGTGCATTCCCGTGGCAGCCGGAATCCAGCATGCCCAGTGTGCTGGCGTCGCTGCCCTTCCTGGTGGCCTATCCGCTGCTGATCAGCGCCGCCACGCATGCGCTGGCGAGCAAGGCGCTGCGCCGCAATCGCGAACTCGAGTTGAACAGCACGGTCGACGCCGCGACCGGCTTGTGGAACCGCGTGACCTGGCAGAAGGCGCTCGAACTCGAACTGCGCCACTTGCACCGCTACGGCCGCTCGGCCTCGCTGCTGATGATCGACATCGATCATTTCAAACAGGTCAACGACCGCTACGGTCATCCGCTCGGCGACGCCGTCATCGCGATGGTCGCCGCGGCGATCCGCGACGGCGTGCGCGACATCGATGTCGCCTGCCGCTACGGCGGCGACGAATTCGGCGTGCTGCTGACGCATACCGGCGAACACGCGGCGACCGTCGTCGCCGAGCGCATCCGCGCGCGGGTTGCCGCCGGTTTGATTGCCAACGCGCCGGGCCTGCATTGCACGCTCAGCATCGGCATCGCCTGCGCGAGCGCCGAAATGCACAGTGCCGCGGCCTGGATCGAACGCGCCGACGCGGGACTCTACCGGGCCAAGATGCTGGGCCGGAACCAGGCCGCCCGCCTGCAGGAAGACCCCCTCGGCGAGGGGCCGGACGCCCCGTTTACACAAAGTTAGCGTTCGCACAAGTTTGCGGGTATAGTCGGCCCACTGTGTTTGCTAGGGTCACTGTGAATCGTGGCCTTGATGCGATTGGTCCCAACGGGTCCGCTCCATCGTTTCGCCTCGCTAGCTCCCTGCAACCCAGTCTCGATGCGGAATGTTCCGCTATCGCGATGTCATCAGTGTTATCAGGAGTTTCAGAGATGTCGAATCGTCAGAACGGTACCGTCAAGTGGTTCAATGACGCCAAGGGCTTTGGTTTCATCACCCCGGAAAGCGGCCCCGACCTGTTCGTGCACTTCCGTGCAATCCAGGGCACCGGCTTCAAGTCGTTGCAGGAAGGCCAGCGCGTCAGCTTCGTC
>DASWPR010000510.1:0-11803 GCA_036398455.1 Dokdonella sp. | reverse complement strand
GGCGTTACCGCTTCGACGACTTCGAGCTCGACACGCTTTCGCGCGAACTGCGCAAGGCCGGCGCGGCGATCCCATTGCCGCTGAAATCGTTCGACTGTCTGGTCTATCTGCTCGAGCGCCGCGATCGCGCGGTCGGCCGCGACGAACTGATCAGCGCGGTCTGGGGCCGCATCGACGTCAGCGACGCGCTGCTCGGACAGACGCTCGCACGCGCACGCCGCGCTGTCGACGATACCGGCGGCGAGCAGCGCGTGATCCGCACGGTTCCGCGTTTCGGTTATCGCTGGGTCGTGCCCGTCGTCGTCCTCGGGGGCGATGAAGCGGTCGCTTCATCGACGCTCGCCGTGGCCGACGCCGCGGCGGGTGCCGGCGAACCCGCTGCCGCAGCGGCGCCTCCCGGCGCAATCGGCGCCGTGCGAGCGCCGGCGTCGCCCGCACGGCGATGGTCTCGCGCCATCGCCGTCGCCGTTGCGTTGATCGCACTCGCCGCCGCGGTGCTGGCGGTCTTTCGTTTTGGCGGCCGCGAAGCCGCGCCGGTCGCGGCCATCGCCGCAGACCCGGATCTGTACCTGGCGCTTCCGGTCGCCGTGCATGACGGCGATCCGGCCTCGCGCTGGATCCGCCTCGGCGCGATGGACTACCTGGCCTCCGCGCTGCGCGAGCGCGGCCGGCTGCGTGTGCTGCCCAGCGATCAGGCGGTCGCGTATCTCGCCGGGCGCAGCGATGCGCAACTGGCTGATCCGGTGCAGCGTCTGCAATTGGCGCAGGCAGCCGGCGCGGCCTGGGTGCTCGCCGCCACCGTGCAACGCATCGGCAATGGCTGGTCGTTCGAGCTCGATGTGCAGGACACCGAGCGAACGCTGCACTACCAGGCGAACGCCGGCACGCCGCTGCAGGCGGCGGACCTCGCGCTCGGCGATTTCCTCGCGCATATCGGCCGCGCCAATACGCCGGCGGCGACGAGACCGCCGACCCTGGTCGAACTGCAGCAGCGCGTCGATGCGGCGTTTCTCGAAGGCGACATGCACGAGGCCGGCGCGCTGATCGAGCGAGCCCCGCCCGAGCTGCAGCGCGATCCCGGCATCGCCGTGCGCGCTGCGGAAATTGACGAGCGCGCCGGGCGCTTGGAACTCGCCGGCCAGCAGTTCGCGCGCATTGCGGGCGCCAGCGACAGCCCGCTGACGGTGCGCGGCCGCGCGCTGTATGGCCTTTGCGCGATCGCGTTCTGGAAGAACGAAGGCGAGGTGGCGCAGCGACATTGCAACGACGCGCTCGCACTGCTCGCCCGCGATCCCGATCCGATGCTGCTCGGGCGCGCCTACATGCTGCGCGCCGTGCTCGACGATCAGGCCGGACGTGCCGATGAGGCGATGGCCGGCTTCGGCCTGGCGCGCATCGAGTGGCGCCGCGCCGGCAATCTGCCGGGCGAGGCGAGCGTCGACGGCGACGAAGGCCTCGCGCTGACCCGCCGCGGCCGTTTCGCCGAAGCCGTCGCGGCCTTCGACCGCGCTGCCGTCGTGTTCGACCGCTTCGGCGTGCGCGACCATCTCGCCTCCTCGCTCGCCGCCAAGTCCGACGCGCAGCGCATGATGCTGGATCTGGACGGCGCGCTCGCGAGCAGCGCGCAAGCCTGGCAGCTGACCCCGCGCATCGAGAACGCGAAGACAGTGCGCGCGATCGGCCATTCGCGCGCACTGGCACTGCTGGCCGGCGGTCATCTCGACGAGGCTGCGCACGTGATCGGCCGCTTCGACCCCGCGGCGCCGAGCGCGCCGCCGGAATTCGCCGTGCTGCGCAGCCAGTGGCTGACCGCACAGGGCCGCTTCGGCGAAGCGACCGAACATGCCGACGAGATCATCGAGCGCGTCCTCTCGCCGGCCGATCCGACCACCGATGCGAGCGTGTCGGAAGCGCTCGATGTCTTCATCGATGCGGCCCTGCGCGCCGGCGACCTCGCGCTGGCCGACCATCTGCTGGCGCGCCTGAATGCCGCCGGCGCCGACGTGCAGGATCCCGACCGCGAATTCCTCGCCCAGCTGGCGCAGGCGCGCTTGCTCGCGGCGCGCGCCGATGCGGCCGGTGCCGACGTGCATTTCAAGTCGGCGCTGGACATTGCGCTGCGCGACAGCCGCCCGGACCAGGTGACGCAGTCGGCATCGGCCTATGTGTTCTTCCTGCTCGAGCATCAGCGCCTGCAGGACGCCCAGCGAATTGCCGGCCGGATCACCCTGTATGCCGACAAGGACTACGACGCGGCGCGCGCGATGGCGGCCCTCTACGAGAAGCTCGGCGACCGTCGTTCGGCCGATCTTGCGCGCGGGCGCATCAGCCAGCTCGCCGGACAGCGCGTCTCCCTCACCGCCGCGGCGAACTGAACGGAACGCTGTCCGACGGGCGGGTGTCACGGCGGACGCGGCATTTCAAGCGCATGTCACGCGTATTTCAATCCGGTTTGATGTGCAGCGCGGCCGTTCGTGCCTAACCTCGGGCCAAGCGTTGCATCCCCGGCGGATGCCTCGGCGCGATGCGCAACGTTCTCCTTCTCCGCAGCCCAAGGGGCGCTTCAGGTGACAACTCCCATGACCAGGTCCATCACCCGGCTGCTCGCCGCCGGGTCGCTCATCGCCGTCGGCGGTGTTTCCTTCGCGATGCCGCAGCCCGCGCAGACGGTGCGACTTTCCGCCAAGGCGCTCGTCGCGGACGGCGTTGGCGGCATCGAGCTGAGCGTCGGCCTCGCGCCCGACGACGGCAATCCCGCCACCTGCGGCAGCGCCGGAACGCTGTCGGTGGTCATCGGCGATGCGGTCAACTATTGCTATACGGTCACCAACACCAGCGCCACGACGCTCGGCTTCCATACGCTGACCGACAGCGTCGACGGCACGATCTTCACGCTGATGCCGCACGCGCTCGCCAGCGGCGAGAGCTTCCAGTTCAACCGCACCCAGGTCGTTCGCGCAGACTCCGGCATCCACGAAACAACGTGGACCGCGCAGGATGTCGAGCCGGGCTACACGGCGCAGGCGGGGCAGTTCGGCTTCATCGACATCAGCCATGGCAATGGCACGGCACTGGGACTGGCCGACGACGGCGCTGCGGCGATCATCCTGCCGTTCGACTTTCCGTTCTACGGCAGCAGCACCAACGCGATCTCGATCGGCAACAACGGCGGCATCATCGTCGGCCCGACCGGCCAGACCATCCCCTCGTTCGAATTCCCGCTGCCGTACGTGAATCCGTTCGGTCCGATGGACGGCGGCCTGATCCTGCCGTTCTGGGACGACCTCGGCGCCACCTCCGGCGACGTCTACTGGACGACCATCGGCGACGCTCCGCCGCGCCACGCCGTGATCCAGTGGAACCGGCCGCACTTCAACTTCGACGACGGCGTGCATCTGGCGCAATTCGAAGTGCTGCTCGGCGAAGACGGCACGATTTCGTTCGAGTATCAGAGCACCTTCTTCGGCAGTCCGGACGATACCGACTGGGACAATGCCGGCAGCGCGACGATCGGATTGCAGAATGCCGACGGCAGCATCGGCAACCAGTATTCGTTCGACACGCCGGCGCTGTCGCCGCCGCAGGCGATCGACTGGGTCGTGGCGAATCCACAGATCCTTTCGGCCAGCGCATCGACGCAGATCGTCCCCTTGCAGCCGGCTTCGCTGGCGGTCACACCCGATCCGCTCAGCGCATCGGCCGATGCCGGCGGCACCTCGGTGAGCCTGCCGATCACGATCGCCAATGCGGGCGATGTCGCGATGTCCTGGAGCCTGGTCGAGGCGCACGGCGGCGCGGCAGCAAACGTTGCACGCGCAGGCACGGCCTCGCGCACATCGCCGGCGACGACGGACATGCCGGGCACCCAGCGCGACAACCGCGAGAGCTATCATCGCTCGGCGCCGACGGCTGTGCCGATGCGCGCCTCCGAGACCGCCGGCTGCGATGCCGGCACGCCCGGCATCCTCATCCACGACGACGGCACGGTCGAGGATGGCTACACCGAAATGCCGTTCGACGTGACCTACGCGCGCGTCGCCTACGTCGAACGCTTCACCCCCGACAGCTATCCGGCGCTGGTCGCCAGCGCATGCGTGGCCTTCGTCTCGACCGGGCCCACCACGCAGGATTTCGAATTGATCGTGCTCGACGACAGCGGCTTCGACGGCGGCCCCGGCAACGAAATCGGCGCGGTGCATGCCACGGCGGAAAATATTCCGCTCAACGGTACCTCGTTCGTGCGCGTGGAATTGAGCGACTACGGCATCAGCGTGCCGGGCGGCAGTTTCTACGTGGGCGTACGCTTCGATCCGTCCAATCCCGGCGGCATCTTCATCGCCGCCGATGTCGACGGCGCGCCGAGTCCCGACGGCTACCAGTCGCAGGCGATCGCCTGGCCGGGTCCGATGGACAGCTGGGACTCATTGATCGATCCGGAAATCGGCCATCCCGACTATCACTCGCTGCTCGTGCGTCCGGTCGTGCAGACCGACGACTGCGCGACGCCGGCGGATGTGCCCTGGCTGTCGCTGAGCACCGAATCGGGCAGCGTCGCCGCGCACGCCGACGCGACGATCACGGCGATGTTCGATCCGTCGACGCTGCAGCCGGGCGATTATTCGGCGACGCTGTGTTTCGCCAGCAACGACCCGACGCGTCCGCACGTGGTCGTGCCGGTCGCCTTCAGCGTCGGCGGCAGGATATTCGCCGACGGATTCGACGGCGCATCGACGAATCCCTGATCGACGGCAGCGCGCGGACCGGCACCGCCGGTTCGCGCGCTGCAGCGTCCATCGCCGAGAATCTCGACGTGAAGATGTCCTGGCTGGCGCTGGCCGGCTGCGTTTTCGCGCTGGCGCCGGTCTGTGCGACGCCGCTCGAGCGTCCTGTTCCGCGTCTGCGCGTGACCAGCGTTCAAACGGTCGCCGGCATCGAGGGCGCAGCGGCCGCGGCCGGATCCGATGGCGGCCGGCTGCAGTTCACGGTCGAACCGAACGCGATCATCACGGCGCGCATCACCCTCGCCAATATCGGGTTCTCCGGCAGCTCGCTCGCGTGGGAAATCAGCTCGTCGTCGAGCGCATGCACTGCGCCGGCGCCGGCGTCGTGGCTCGGTGTGGAGCCGGCATTCGGCCGGCTCGACGCGGGCGCAACGATCGAAGCGGCCGTCTACGCCAGCTCGTTCGCGGCAGCCGGGCGCAGCCGCGAGGGCTTTCTCTGCATCCGCTCGAACGACCCCGTCGATGCCGTTGTCGCGCTGCCGGTGACGCTGATCGTCGACGAGGCGCAAGCCCTGCACATGCCCGCGTTGCAGACTCCTGGCGGGCCTACTGCAATCCACGCGGGCGATTGAATCCCGTCCTTGCCGCCGGTCCCTGCCGCGCCGCTGCGAAGGCGGCGGCGCGACGACTGCGTGAATCGGCGCCATGCCCGATCGGCTTCGCCCCGATCCTTCCCGACAGGGTTTCGTTTGCTAGCATTCCGCACCGGCGCGTCGGCGCGTCGGCGTCGAAAATTCCCGGTTGACCCGGTTCGGTTGCGGAGAGGCGAAGGCGATATGCGCAGTGTCTGGATGACGCTTGGCCTGGCGATGCTCCTCGCCGTTTCGGCGCCTTGTGGAGCGACCCCCTCCGCGCGCGTGGCGCAGCAGCACACGGCATCGGTCGATGAGGTGCGCGCGGCGATACGCGACGCATATACGCGCTTCCGCAACAACGATCTCGCCGCCGCCGCGAAGGGTTTCGACAGCGCCGTCGACGCCGCCAGTTTCGGCAAGCTGAGCGTCGAGGAGCAATATGCGGTGCTTGCGCTCGATGGCGACATCGCGGTTCGGCAGCAAAGGAACGAGACGGCGTTCCGGCTGCTGCAGCGCGCGACGGCATTCTCGCTCGCCGGCGGGGCGGACTGGCATCGCCGGCTGGCGGCGGCCTTCGCGCTGCGGAACTATCCGGACAGCGCAGCGTGCATCGCGACCATCGCACGCCGGTGGCCTGAAACACTGGATGGCATCCGCGGCTCCGCGATCTCTCTGATCGACCGCCAATTGCGCAGCGATCCTGCTGCCGCGTCGGTCGAGTTCGAATTCCTCGACGGCCTTTTCGATGCCCGCTGGACGGAAGACGGCGTGCAGCCGAATTTCCTCTGGCTGGGCCTGGCCCGGCGGCTGATCGAACGGAAGGACCTCGACAAGGCCGCCGTCGTGCTCGGTCGGATCGATGCGCCGAGAGCCGCACTGGTCGCCCGCATCGACAAGCGTTTCGATCCGCTCGTCCGCGACAGGAAATCGCTCGACATCGATCGCATCGCAGCCGCGCGAGTCGCGGCGCAGGAGGCACGCGTGCGCGCTGCACCGGACCAGCTCGGGCCGCTGGTCGACCTGCAATACCTCCTGATCGACACGCTGCAGTTCACCCGGGTCGTGGACACGTCCGACGAAGTCATTCGAAAAGCCGCCGGCCGCGAGCAGGAAATGCCCTATGTGGATTTCAAGGAAAAATTCATTTGGATACTCGATGACCGCGGGCGTGCGCTGCAGGCGCTGGGCCGCTGGGACGAGGCCGTCGCCGACCTGAAGAAGGCTGCGCGGCGGCCGGAAGGCGGCGACATGAATGTCAGTCAGGCATTGAATCTGGGGATACTCTACGCCGGCCTGGACCGGCCCGCCGATGCGCTCGACGCCGTTGCCGATCTCGGCCGCGTCAGCGACTTCGGGCGTATGCAGCTGCAGATGGTGAAGCTCATGGTGGCCGTCGAGAGGAACGAGCCGGACACGGTGGACGCGCAGTTGAGCCAGATGAAAGAGCATCGCATCGATGCGATTTCCACGTACCAGAAAGCATTGCTGCAAGCCGGACGCATGGATGCGGCGGCCGCGCTGCTGATCGAGCGGCTGCGCAGCGAGGAGTGGCGCGGCGATGCGCTCGTCGAGATGCAGGAGTACGCGGAAGTGCCGACGACCGCGCGCTGGCGGGAACGCCATCTGCGCTGGCGCGAGGTGATTCGCAGGGCGGACGTGCAGGCGGAACTGGCGCAGGTCGGCCGTATCGAGCAGGTGAATCTGGCCCCTCCCGACCTCTAGGCGGCGCAGACGCAGGCGGCTGTCCGGTCTCGATCGCGTCGGTGCTGCAGACAGCGTTCGGCAGACGTTCCGCGCGATGTGCGCCTACAAGGTGCCGAGCCAGTCGAGCAGCCGCTTCCTGTCGGTCGCGCTCGACGCCTCGAAGCGTCGTCGCGCCTGCAGCGCTTCGCCGTCGTGCCACAGGATCGCTTCTTCGATCGAACGTGCGCGCCCGTCGTGCAGCAGGGTCAACGGTCTGCGCAGCGCGTGGCCGAGTCCCCACAGCGGCGCGGTGCGGAAGCGGCTGGGCACGATGTTGCCAGCCGCGTCGCGGTCGGCGAGTTCTGCGCCCAGATCGTGCAGCGAGAGATCGCTGTAGGCGGCGATGCGCGTGATGCCGTCGACGCCTTCGACCGGCAATTGCGGGCGATGGCAGGCGGCGCAGCCGGCCTCGGCGAACAGCGGCGACGCATCGCCCGCATTGCTGTTCGAATGCGGCACGGCGAGAAAGGCCTGGAAGGCGAGCAGAGCACTCATGAACTGCGCCGACACTTCCGGTGTGCCGCCCGAGGCTGCGCTGCGGCAGGCCGGCTGTGCGTCGGTGCAATCGTCGTGCGCAATCGTGCGACTGGTCAGTCCCATCTCGCGCGACATCGCGATGGCTGTCTGCTGTTCCAGCGTCGCACTGGCGGACTGCCAGCCGAAACGGCCGCGCGGATGGTCGGCCGCTTCCGGCAGCGCGCTCTCCGGCACTTGCGCGAGCAGGCCGACGCCGAACAACGGCGGCGCCAGCCGCGGCGAGATCGCGCTGCCTGTACTCAATGCGCCGTAGCGAAGTTCGCGCAGTTCGTAACTCGGCACGCGCAGGCTCCACGCAGTGCCATCGGGATAGTGGCCGCTTCGTTCGGCGTAATGCACCCAGGCGATGCCTTCGGGCGTGTATCCGGGAAGCGCCGAGATATTCAGCACGTGGCCGTAGACGGGATCGCCGTCGTCGACGCGATGGGCGGAGCGCGCACGCGTGTCCTGCAGCTGGATCACCAGCGGCGCCGGTGCCACGCCGTCCTTCATCAGTCCTTGTCCGCGCGCGCCTTCGTTGTGGCAGGCATCGCACGAGGCGGCGTTGAACAACGGACCGAGTCCGTCGCGGCGTTCGGCACGCGGCGTGCCGGCGGCGACCCATTGCGTATTCAGCAGGGCGTGACCGAGGTCGTAGCTTTCGCGCTGCGCCGGCGTCAGCGCAGCGTACGGCGGCGGGTCGCGCGTATCGACGAAATCCGCATACGCCGACCCCGGCGCCGATTGCGCGTTGGCACAGGCGACGACGCCGATCTGGGCAACGGCTGCGAGCAGGCGTGCGCAGCCGTTGCGCGGCTTCATTGCTTCGCTGCGGGGACCGGCGTCAGTGTGATGTGGCCGCGGGCTTCGGTCGAGCCGCTGAACTGCAACGTCAACGATGGCGTGGCAGGCAGATCGTAGACGACGATCTTGCGCGGCGCGGTGCAGCCTTGTGCACCGTTGAAGTCGATCGATGGAATGGACTTGCCATCGACGACGGCATCGATCCAGAACGGCACATCGACCGACACGCGGTACTGCCCCGCCTTGGCGATGCGGAAATGCACGAGACCTGCGGACGCGCCGTCGGCGAGCATTTTCTTCGCCGGCGGCGTTGCGAACTTCACGTTCTCCTGCGGCGACAGCCCGAGCAGGTAGAGCCGGTCCACATCGAGCATCGGCGCGGACTTGTCGTCCTTGCCCGCGGTGGCCATGCGGCCTTCGTGGATGAACAGCGTGTGCTCGTGTTTCACGTCCCATTTGAATCCGCTGCACGCATCGTCGGCGTGGGCCAGCTGGAACAGCGGCAGCATCAAGGCGAAGGCAACGCAGGGCAGCAATTTCATGGCGATTTCCAGCGATCGAAGCCTTCATTCTAGGCACGTTGTTTCTGGGTGTACATAACGAAGGCGGCGAGCGCTCCAGCGCAGTGAACTGGAACAGGTACTCGGCCCGCACGACTTGCAGCGATGCGGCAGGCAGGCTTCAATGCACCGCGCGATCGTCCGCGTCGTGGTCGTCGACGAACGGCGGAACAGGAACCCGTATGACCGAATCCTCCGACGCCCTCGTCGTCGCCGTCCTGCTCGGATCGGTGCGGCGCGACCGGCAAGGCATCAAGGCGGCGCGCCTGCTGATGCGCACGCTGCGCGATCGCGGCCACGAGCCGGTGCTGGTCGATCCGCTGGAAACGCCCTTGCCGCTGCTCGACCGGATGTACAAGGAATACCCGAAAGGCGAAGCGCCGGCGCTGCTGGAGCAACTGGCGACCTTGTACCGCCGCGCCGATGGCTTCGTCATCGTCAGCGCCGAATACAACAACGGCATGCCGCCGGCGCTGAAGAATCTGCTCGACCATTTCCTCGAGGAGTATTTCTGGCGGCCCTCGGCGATCGTGTGCTATTCCGCCGGCCAGTTCGGCGGCGTGCGCGCGGCGATGCAGCTGCGCATGACCCTGGCCGAACTCGGCATGAGCAGCGTGCCGAGCCTGTTTCCGATTCCGCGCATCGGCACGGCGCTGGCCGACGACGGCACGCCGCAGGCGGCGTGGATGCACGAAGCGCTCGCGCGGTTTCTGGCGGAATTCGAATGGTATGCGCGCGCGCTCAAGCGCCAGCGCGCGGGCGGCACGCCGTACTGAGCGCGCGGCGGGTCGACGCACGGCCCATTGCACGCTAAAAGGAAGCTGCGCGATCCAGCGCATGTCCCGGCCGGCGATGGCATGTTCGCTCTCGACAATGTGACGCTGCGCCATGGCGATCGGCCTGCCATCGATGCGCTCAGCCTGGCCTTCGAGCAGGGCACCGTCAGCGCCATCATCGGCAGCAGCGGATCGGGCAAGTCGACCCTGCTGCGCCTGCTGCTCGGCCTCGAATGGCCGGACGCCGGCGAAGTGCGCGTGGAGGGATCGCGCCTGCGTGCGCAGGATGTGCTCGTGGTGCGCCGGCGCATCGGCTATGTGATCCAGGAAGGCGGCCTGTTCCCGCACTTGAGCGCACGCGACAATCTTGCGCTGCTGCCGCGCTGGCTCGGCTGGAATGCCGTCCGCATCGACGCGCGCGCCCGGGTGCTGGCGGCGCTGACGCATTTTCCGCTGGATGCGCTGGCGCGCTTCCCGGCGGAACTGTCCGGCGGCCAGCGCCAGCGCGTCGCCTTGATGCGCGCGCTGATGCTCGATCCGCCCGCGCTGCTGCTCGACGAACCGCTCGGCGCGCTCGACCCCATCGTGCGCCACGAACTGCAGGACGAACTCGCGGCGATCTTCTCCACGCTCGGCAAGACCGTGCTGCTGGTGACGCACGATATCGCGGAGGCGGCCTTCCTCGCGCCGCGCCTGATCCTGCTGCGCGAGGGGCGCGTCGTGCAGGACGGCACGCTCGACGACTTGCGCGAGCGGCCGGCGGACGCCTTCGTCAGCCGCTTCATCAGTGCTTCGCGGCACTTGCCGGAGCGCGGGCCTTGAGCGGCCGGCGCGCGTTCGTGCTGCTCGGCCTGCTCGTCGCGAGTGCCTGCGCGCAGGCCGATCCGCTGCGCATCGGCTCGAAGAACTTCACCGAGTCGATCGTGCTGGCCGACATCGTATCGCTCGAAGCCGGCCGCCACGGCGTGTCGATCGAACATCGCCAGGCACTGGGCGGCACGCGCATCCTCTGGCGCGCGTTGGCCGAAGGCAGCATCGACCTGTATCCGGAATACACCGGCACGCTGGTGCGCGAACTGCTGCCCGGCGTCGCCGCGGACGCCGATCTTGCGACCATCCGCGCCGCGCTCGCCGGTCAAGGCATCGGCGTCAGCGAGCCGCTCGGTTTCGAAGACAGCTACGCGCTCGGCATGCGCGAAGAAATCGCCGCGCGCGATTCGATCGCGACGATTTCCGACCTGCGCGCGCATCCGCAGCTTCGCCTCGGCCTGTCCAGCGAGTTCGTCGATCGCGACGACGGCTGGCGCGGTCTGCAGCGCAGTTATTCATTGCCGCAGCAACCGCGCGGCATCGATCACGATCTTGCCTATCGCGCACTCGCCGACGGCGCGATCGATGTGGTCGATCTTTATACGACGGATGCGGAGATTGCGTATTACCGGCTGCGCGTGCTGACCGACGACCGGCACTATTTTCCGGCCTATCGCGCGGTGCTGCTGTTCCGCCTGCAGGCGCTGCGCGAGACGCCGCCGCTGCAGGCGACACTCGATGCGCTGGCCGGACGCATCGACGTCGCTGCGATGCGCGCGATGAACGCCGAGGTGAAGCTGCAGCGCCGACCGGAGCGCGCCGTGGCCGCGGCGTTCCTCGGCATCGCCGAACATGGGCCGGCGGATGCCGGGCGCTGGACACGCATCCTCGAGCGCACGCGCGAGCACCTGGTCCTGGTCGGCATCTCGCTCGCGCTCGCGATTGCGCTGGCGGTGCCGCTCGGCGTGCTCGCGGCGCGGCGGCGGCGCCTCGGCCAGCTCGTCATCGCGGTCAGCGGCGTGCTGCAGACGGTGCCGTCGCTGGCGATGTTCGTCTTCATGATCCCGCTGTTCGGCATCGGCGCCGCGCCCGCGATCGCGGCGCTGTTTTTCTACAGCCTGCTGCCGATCGTGCGCAACACGCACGCAGGACTGATCGGTATCGCGCCGGAACTGCGCGAATCGGCGGCGGCACTCGGCCTGCCGCCGCGCGAACGCCTGTATCGCATCGAACTGCCG
>DASWPR010000509.1:0-10509 GCA_036398455.1 Dokdonella sp. | reverse complement strand
AATGCCTGCTGCAGCGCCGGCCGAAGACGCTGGCGATCCACGTCGAGGGAACGCTCGCGCGCGGCGTCGGTGCGAAAGACCTGATCCTGCACATCATCGGCCGCATCGGCGTCAACGGCGGCACCGGCTACGTGATCGAGTACCGTGGCAGCACGATCGACGCGCTGACGATGGAAGAGCGCATGACGGTGTGCAACATGTCGATCGAGGCCGGCGCGCGCGCCGGACTGATCGCGCCGGACCAGGTCACGTTCGACTGGCTCGAAGGCCGCCCGCGTGCGCCGCAGGGCGCCGCCTGGGATCGCGCCGTCGAACGCTGGCGCGGCCTGCGCAGCGACGAGGGCGCGCGCTACGACGCCGAGGTGCATGTCGATGCGTCCGCGATCAAGCCATCGATCACCTACGGCACGCATCCGGGCATGGTCGTCGATCTCGACGCGAACGTGCCGGTCGCGACCAATGCACAGGAACGCCGCGCGCTCGACTACATGAAATTCGAAGCCGGCCAGGCGCTCGCCGGCACGCCGGTCGACATCGTCTTCGTCGGCAGCTGCACCAATTCGCGCCTGCCGGACCTGCGCGCCGCGGCATCGCTGCTGCGCGGCCGTCGCATCGCCGACGGCTTGCGCATGCTGGTCGTGCCGGGCTCCGAGCAGATCAAGCTCGATGCCGAGCGCGAAGGCCTGCACGAGGTCTTCCGTGCGGCCGGCGCCGAATGGCGCGAAGCGGGCTGCTCGATGTGCCTCGGCATGAACGGCGACATCGGCAAGCCGGGCCAGCTGATCGTGAGCACGTCCAATCGCAACTTCGAAGGCCGCCAGGGCCCTGGCGTACGCACGATCCTCGCCAGCCCGCTGGTCGCCGCCGCCACCGCGCTCGCCGGCCGCATCGCCGACCCGCGCGCGTACATGACGCCGGAGGCCGCATGAGCAGCCCGATGAATGTCCGTTCCGACATGACGCGCACCTTCTTCGACGTCATTCCCACGAAAGCGGGAATCCGCTTTGCTCGTGCGCCCAATGTGGATCCCCGCTTTCGCGAGGATGACGACAAGGCGTTTGCAGGCCACATAGTTGATCCGCGCGTACCTGGTCTCGGAGGCGACATGACGACCGGCAGCTTCTCGCGAGGCGACGGCATCGGCGCCTTCGTCAAGGACATTCCCCTCCGCCTGGATGTCATACCCGTCTCTCTCGACGTCATTCCCGCGAAAGCGGGAATCCACTTTGCTCGTGCGCCCAACATGGATACCCGCTTTCGCGAGGATGACGACACGATGTGCCCGGCGTTCGTAAATAAGTCCAGCGGACTCGTTCCATGAAACCACTCACCACCATCCGCTCGCGCACCGTCGTGCTGCCGTTCGAGAACATCGATACCGACCGCATCATCCCGGCGCGCTTCCTCACCACCACGCAGCGCACCGGCCTCGGTCGCGTGCTGTTCAACGACTGGCGCTATCTGGGCGACGGCAGCGACAACCCCGATTTCGTGCTGAACCAGGCGGACGCGAAAGGCGCCGAGATTCTCGTCGCCGGACGCAATTTCGGCTGCGGCTCGTCGCGCGAACACGCGCCCTGGGCACTCGCCGACTACGGGATCCGCGCCGTGCTGAGTTCGGAAATCGCCGACATCTTCCGCAGCAACGCCCTGAAGAACGGAGTCCTCGCGGTCGTGCTCGCGGAAGGCGAACACCGCTACCTGCTCGAACATCCCGGTATCGAACTGGCGATCGATATCGCCGGCGGCTACATCGAATTGCCGGACGGCGGACGCTTCACCTTCGAGCTGGACGCCTTCGCGCGGCATTGCCTGCTCGAAGGGGTCGATCAGCTCGGCTTCCTGCTCAAGCGGGAAGACGCGATTGCCGCGTTCGAAAAAGCACAGGAGGCGGCCTAGGCCGGTTCCCGGCTGGACGGCGTCGAAGCGCCGGTGATGTGTCGCGCGGGATACCCGCTGTCGCGATTTCCCGTACGCCCCCACTTCATCCGGCCCGGGCGGGCCACCTTCTTCCGCACGCGGAAGGACGCAAAGAGAGCACCATGAAAGCAAAGATTGCAGTTCTACCCGGCGACGGGATCGGCCCCGAAGTCACCGCGATCGCCGTCGAGATATTGCAGGACATCGCAGGCCGGCACGGCCATGAGTTCGCGTTTTCCGAGCATGCGATCGGCGGCGGCGCGATCGACGCGCACGGCGACCCGTTGCCCGCCTCGACACTGGCCGCATGCCAGGCCGCCGACGCGGTGCTGCTCGGCGCGGTCGGCGGCCCGAAGTGGTCCGATCCGAAGGCGAAGGTGCGACCGGAGCAGGGGCTGCTCGCGTTGCGCGCGGGCATCGGCGTATTTGCGAACCTGCGTCCGGTCAACGTGCATCCGCGCCTCGCCGGCCTGTCGCCGCTGAAGAACGAGAAGCTCGCCGGCGTCGATGTGCTGTTCGTGCGCGAACTGACCGGCGGTGCCTATTTCGGTGCGAAGACGCGCAGCGCCGACACCGCGACCGACGAAACCCGCTACACCGTCGCCGAGGTCGAGCGCGTCGCGCGCCGCGCGTTCGAGCTGGCACGCGGCCGCCGCAAACATGTGACCTCGGTCGACAAGGCGAATGTGCTGGAGACCTCGCGGCTGTGGCGCGAAACAGTCACGCGCGTCGCCGCCGACTATGCCGACGTCAAGCTCGAACACCAGCTGGTCGATTCGATGGCGATGCTGCTGCTGACGCGGCCGTCGGCCTATGACGTCGTCGTCACCGAGAACCTGTTCGGCGACATCCTCACCGACGAGGCCGCCGCGCTGGCGGGCTCGCTCGGCCTGCTGCCGTCGGCGTCGCTCGGTGCCGGCAAGGTCGGACTCTACGAGCCGATTCACGGCTCGGCACCCGATATCGCCGGCCAGGGCCTGGCCAATCCGCTCGGCGCGATCCTGAGCGCGGCGCTGCTGCTGCGTCATTCGCTCGGACTCGATGCCGAAGCCGCCGCGATCGAAGCCGCGGTCGAGAGCGTGCTCGCGAGCAGCGAACTCACGCGCGATCTCGGCGGCAACGCCGGCACGCGCGAAGTCGGCGACTCCGTGCTGGCCGCGCTCGCCGCACAGCAGCGGGCCGCCGCATGAGCGAATCCGGCAAGCCCATCACGAAGAAGATCGATGCGATCGTGCAGCCGCCGATGCGCAGCGATGCGATCAAGACCGGTCCGGACCGTGCGCCGGCGCGCGCGATGCTGTATGCGACCGGCCTCGACGGCGAGGCCATCCGCAAGCCGCTGATTGCGGTGGTGCACACGTGGTCGAACATCTCGCCGTGCAATCTCAACCTGCGCGATCTGGCCGCGGCGGCGAGCGAGGGTATTCGCGCGGCCGGCGGCACGCCGATCGAATTCAATACGATCGCGGTCACCGACGGCATCGCGATGGGGACGTCGGGCATGCGCGCGTCGCTGGTCAGCAGCGAGGTCATCACCGATTCGATCGAGCTTGCCGTCGACGGCCACTGCCTCGATGCGATGGTCGTGCTGTGCGGCTGCGACAAGACGATCCCCGCGGCGGCGATGGCGCTCGCGCGGCTCAATATTCCCGGCGTCGCCTTGTACGGCGGCAGCATCGCGCATGGACGTCTGGACGGCCAGTCGATCACGATCCAGCAGGTCTTCGAGGCGGTCGGCGCACACGGCGCCGGCAAGATCGACGATGAGCGCCTGGGCGAGGTCGAGCAGAAGGCATGTCCCGGCGCCGGTGCCTGCGGCGGCCAGTTCACCGCGAACACGATGGCGATGGTGCTGACTGCGCTCGGTCTGTCGCCGCTGGGTCTCAACGACATTGCAGCGACCGATCCGGCCAAGCTCGACGCAGCGCGCGCCTGCGGCGAACTCGTGCTCGATGCGCTGCGCGCCCATCGGCGCCCGCGCGACCTGCTCACGCCGACCGCGTTCCGCAACGCGGCGCGCATCGTCGCGGCGACGGCCGGCTCCACCAATGCGGTGCTGCATCTGCTGGCGATCGCGAACGAAGCGGGCGTGGCGCTGACGCTGGAGGATTTCGAGGCCGCGTCCGTCGCCACGCCGGTCATCGCCGACCTGATGCCGGGCGGCCGCTATACCGCGATCGAGATGACGCAGGCCGGCGGCCTGGCGCAGGTGGCGCGCGAATTGCGCGCAGCCGGCCTGATCGACGATGCGCCGACGACGACGGGGCGAAGCTTGTTTGCCGAACTCGATGCAGCACCGCCCGCGCCGATCGACCAGCAGGTGATCGTACCGGTCGTGCGTGCATTCAAGCCGCGCGGCGGCTATTCGATCCTGTACGGCAATCTCGCACCCGAAGGCTGCATCCTGAAACTCGCCGGCAAGGGCCGCCTGCATTTCGAAGGCACCGCGCGCGTGTTCGAAAGCGAGGAAGCCACGTTCAAGGCGGTCCAGGCCGGCGTGATCCAGGCCGGCGATGTCATCGTGATCCGCAACGAAGGCCCGGTCGGCGGTCCCGGCATGCGCGAAATGCTCGCCGTCACCGCGGCGCTGGTCGGACGCGGACTCGGCGACGATATCGCGCTGATGACCGACGGCCGCTTCAGCGGCGCGACCCACGGCTTCATGGTCGGCCATGTCGCGCCGGAAGCTGCGCGCGGCGGACCGATTGCGCTGCTGCGCGACGGCGATCGGATCGTCATCGATGCGACGCGACGTGTCGTCGAGACGGATGCGGACCTTGAAACACGGCGCCGCGAATGGACGGCGCCGGCACCGAAGGTCGCGCGCGGCGTGCTCGCGAAATATGCGCAACTGGTCGGCTCTGCGGCGAAAGGCGCGGTGACTTCCTAGCGAATTCAAGGCGCCCCCTTCCGCCTGCCGGCACCTTCCCCCGCGATGCGGGGGAAGGAACCGCTTGAGGTTGCGGAACGTGTCCTTCCCCTGTGCAGCGGGGGAAGGCGCCGGCAGGCGGAAGGGGGCGCTTGCAATCGAATCGAACCCCAATCCATCAAGAAGCAGTCACACAACGGAGCAAGCGCATGTCCACCACAGTCACCACCGAAGCCCTGCAAAACTCCCGCATCGCCATCCTCGGCTATGGCAGCCAGGGTCGCGCGCATGCGCTCAACCTGCGCGACTCCGGTCTCGACGTCGTCGTCGGCCTGCGCCCGGGCGGACCGACCACGGCGAAGGCGACGGCCGATGGTTTCGCGGTGGCGACGCCGGAGGATGCCGTGCGCGGCGCCGATCTCGTCGCCGTGCTGACGCCCGACATGGTGCAGCCGACGTTGTACGAGGAGGTCATCGCGCCGAACATCCAGCCCGGTGCCGCGCTGTTGTTCGCGCACGGCTTCAACGTGCATTTCAAGACGATCGCGCCGCGCAACGACATCGACGTGATCCTCGTCGCGCCGAAGGGACCCGGCGCACTGGTGCGCACCGAATACGAAATCGGCCGCGGCGTGCCGTGCCTTTATGCGGTCTACCAGGACAGCACCAGGAAGGCGAAGGACCGCGCGATGGCGTACGCCGCCGGCCTCGGTGGTGCGCGCGCACTGCTGATCGAGACCGACTTCAAGGAAGAAACCGAGACCGACCTGTTCGGCGAACAGGCCGTGCTCTGCGGCGGTGCCAGCGAGTTGGTGATCAAGGGATTCGAGACCCTGGTCGAGGCCGGCTATCGCCCCGAGATCGCCTACTACGAAGTGCTGCACGAACTGAAGCTGATCGTCGACCTGCTCTACCAGGGCGGCATCACGAAGATGCTTTCCTTCATCTCGGAAACCGCCCAGTACGGCGACTACGTGAGCGGTCCGCGCATCATCGATGCGGCCACCAAGGAACGCATGAAGGGTGTACTGACCGACATCCAGGACGGCACCTTCGCGAAGAACTGGACTGCCGAATACAAGGCCGGCCTGCCGAACTACAAGCGCTTCAAGCAGGCCGACCTCGATCATCCGATCGAGAAGGTCGGCGCGGAACTGCGCAAGAAGATGACCTGGCTCAACGAAGCCTGATGTGAAGTCGACGCCGTAGCGTCGACCGCACGTGCACCCAGAGGAAACCGCC
Source organism: Dokdonella sp. (assembly GCA_036398455.1). Lineage (GTDB taxonomy): Bacteria > Pseudomonadota > Gammaproteobacteria > Xanthomonadales > Rhodanobacteraceae > Dokdonella_A. Next base: position 4,478 of record DASWPR010000509.1, on the reverse strand, counting down.
GTGAACGCCGTACTCGAAAACGATCAGGAAACCGGCACCCATCGTCGCGAGCATCCGCTCGCCGGCACCACGCTGTCCGGTGCCGACATCGTCGTGCAGGTGCTTGCCGACGAAGGCGTCGACGTCGTGTTCGGCTATTCGGGTGGCGCGATCCTGCCGGTCTACGACGCGGTGTTCCGCTACAACCACGCGCACCCGCTCGGCGACGGCAGCGAACCGCTGCCGTTGATCGTGCCGGCGAATGAACAGGGCGCGGGCTTCATGGCGCAAGGCTACGCACGTGCGTCCGGCAAGGTCGGCGTGGCGCTGGTCACGTCGGGACCAGGCGCGACCAATACGGTCACCCCGGTGCGCGATGCGATGGCCGATTCGATTCCGATCGTGGTTGTCTGCGGCCAGGTGCCGACCGCGGCGATCGGCACCGATGCATTCCAGGAAGCGCCGATCAGCAGCATCATGGGCTCGTGCGCCAAGCACGTGTTCCTCGTCACCGACGCAGCGAAACTGGAAGCGACGCTGCGCAGCGCCTTCGAGATCGCGCGCAGCGGCAGGCCCGGCCCGGTCGTCGTCGACATTCCCAAGGACGTGCAGAACGCGGCGCTGACGTTCGCCGGCCACGGCGTGCTGCCGGTGCCGGGCTATCGCGCGCGCCTGCGTGCCGTTGCCGAGGCGACGCTGGCGGATGCCGACTGCGCGCGCTTGTTCGATGCGCTCGCACGCGCCGAGCGGCCATTGATCTATGCCGGCGGCGGCGTCATCGCAGCCGAGGCGGCGCAGGCCCTGCGTGATTTCGCGCACGCCTTCGGCATTCCGGTCACCACCACGCTGATGGGCCTCGGCGCCTACGACACCACCGAGCCGCTGTCGCTGCACATGCTCGGCATGCACGGCACCGCGTTCGCGAACTATGCGATCGAAGACTGCGACCTGCTGCTCGCCATCGGTGCGCGCTTCGACGATCGCGTCGCCGGGGTGCCGCTCAAGTTCGCGCCGCGCGCGAAGTACGTCGCGCATCTGGATGTGGACCCGGCCGAGATCAACAAGGTCAAGCGCGTCGACTGGCATCACCTCGGCGATCTTTCGCGCGCCCTGGAGCGCCTGCGCGCCTTCGGTCTCGCGCGCGGCATGGCCGCCACCCGCTACGCGGCGTGGCATGCGCATATCGCCGAGCTCAAGCAGACCTATGCGATGAACTACGATCGCGACGCTACGCTGATCCAGCCGTACGCGGTGATCGAGGAGATCAACAAGCGCACCGGCGGCAAGGCGATCATCAGTACCGGCGTCGGCCAGCATCAGATGTGGGCGGCGCAATATTTCGATTTCCGCGAGCCGCGCCTGTGGCTGACGTCCGGCTCGATGGGCACGATGGGCTTCGGCCTGCCGGCCGCGATCGGCGCGCAGTTCGCGCGCCGCGATCGGGTCGTCGTCGACATCGACGGCGATGCCAGCATCCGCATGAATCTCGGCGAACTGGAAACCGTGACCACCTACAAACTGCCGATCAAGGTCGTCGTGCTGAACAACTACGGCGACGGCATGGTGCGGCAGTGGCAGAAGCTGTTCTTCAAGGGACGCTTCTCCGGCAGCGACAAGAGCCTGCACAAGAAGGACTTCGTCAAGGCCGCGGAAGCCGACGGCTTTCCGTGGGCGCAGCGCCTCGACAAGCGCGAGGATCTCGCGCGCATCGTCGCCGAGTTCGTCGCGTTCGACGGGCCGGCGTTTCTCGAAGTCATCATCGATCCGGATGCCGGCGTGTATCCGATGGTCGGGCCGGGGGCAAGCTATGCGGAAATGATTACCGGCGACCATATCCCGTCGCGCTCGGCACCGGTGGCGCGCGAGGCGGGGCCGGCGGAGATGTTTTGATTTGTGGCGTTCTACCACCATGGATTTTTCCCCGTCGTCATCCCGGCGAACGCCGGGATCCAGTGGCTCTGCTTTTGCGCTCAAGGAAGGCGCGAAAAACAAATGGATTCCGGCGTTCGCCGGAATGACGAAGGTTTAGCTTTTCCCGATTCCCGATTCCCGATTCCCGATTCCCGATTCCCGATTCCCGAAGACACCATGCGCAGAATCATTTCGATCCTCCTGCAAAACGAAGCCGGTGCGCTCGCACGCGTCGCCGGCATGTTCGCCGCGCGCGGCTACAACATCGATTCGCTGACCGTGGCGGCCACGCACGATGCATCGGTATCGCGCCTGACCTTGGTCACGGTCGGCGACGATGCGGTGATCGACCAGATCATCAAGCAGTCGCGCAAGCTGATCGACGTGATCGAGATCGTCGACCTGACCGGTCGCGAGCATCTGGAATCGGAACTGCTGCTGGTCAAGATCGATGTCGAGCCGGACGCCCTGACGCGCTTCGTCGCGACGATGCGCCGGCATCCGCGTGCGCAGGTGCTGGACATCAGCGCCGGCGTACGCACGGTGGAGTACACCGGCACCGGTGCCGAAGTGAATACGTTTCTGGCCGAACTCGGCGACGTCGCGCGTTTGCTCGAACTCGCGCGCAGCGGTACGGCGGCACTCGAGCGCGGCACGGCGGTGCTTGCCGTCGCCACCTAGGCGATACGCTTCGGCGGGCCAGGCTCTTCAGTAGGTAATCGTGACGGTGATCTTGTCGCTGTAGCTGCCGGCCGCCGCGCCCGCCTGCGGTGCGACGCGGCCGTACACGGAAAGGGTCTGCGTGTTGCCGCTGCCGGAGCCGCTCAAGGTATCGCTGTTCAAGGTATTGCCCCAGCGCAGCGTGCGGCCCGTGTCGCGGTAGAGCTCGTAGACCACGTAGCTGCTGCCGCCGATCATGCGCCGCGTCGTCGCCAGCGCACTCTGGCCGTTGTCCAGTCCGATCTGCCAGGCGGTGCCGTTCGTGCAGGTCATGCTGATGCCCGACACCTGGTCGATGTTGCCGGCGAAGTTGCTCGCGGGCGAGCCGAAATTCATGTCGCTCGCCGTGGCGAGCTGGCAGCGCGAAGCGACGCTGGCGCTGCTGGAAAACGGGTAGGTGCCGGTTCCGCTGCCGCTGCCGCCGCCGGTGCAGGTGGCGGGAAAATTGCCGATGTCGAGCACCGCTTCGTTGTAGGCGTAGTTCATCTGGGCGTCGCCGCCGGTGAAATTGCTGCCGTAACCGCCGATGTGCAGCGAGGTCTGGCCGGACGGAACGCGGCCGAACAGCGTCAAGCTGCCGCCGCGGCTGGTGCCGCTGCTGAGGATCTGGAAATGCAGCGTGGTCTGCAGCGTCGAGGTGCCGGGCACGCTGCTCGAACCCCATACGAGACTGTGCGCGGCATCGGTATACATCTGGAAATTCATCGTGTCGCTGGCGGCGTCGCGCATCGTGCGCGGGGCCGCGCTGCTGCCGCCGGTGCCGGTGCCGATGTTGAAACAGAGGGTGATGTAGTCGCCGAGCAGGCCGCTGAGCAGTCCGCTGAAGGTGCAGCTGTAGGTCAGCGTAGCGGTTGCATCGACCAGCGCACCGGTCGGATCGACCGGGCCGAACGCGAGATTGGTCATCGACGCGGTGCAGGTGGTCGTCGCCTGCGCATGGCGGCTGCCGAGCAGCGCGAACAGCGCGAAGAGGGTGACGGCGAGCAGGCGCAGCGGTGTGTTCATGGCGTCTCCGGTCGACAGCTGAGCGGGCCGAGTTCCGGGATGGCTCCCGTGGTGTGCGCCGGATAATCGACGTATGCGTGGCACGCTCCGACGGGCGTCTGCACCGTCAGCGCGCTGTGCAGGTCGAGATTGTCGAGGTAGACGACACCGTCGAAGCCGACCAGGGCGCCCGCATCGGACTTGCCGGCGACGCGCACGCGGCTGCCGAGCGCGATCGGCCTGCCGGCGGCATCGACCAGCAGCAGTGATGCGGCGCGCTGCGGCGCCATGCCGAAGCGCACCATCACGCCGGCGCGATCCGATGGCGTGATGGCCGCATCGACGCGATCGACATGCACGTTCGCCGGCAGCGACATCGGGTCGATCGACACCTGGTTGCGCTGGTAGGCATTCAGGCGCGTGACCAGCAGAAGGCCATCGGCACCGGTGTCGCCGATCGCGCGGTTCTCCAGATGCACCGGCACGCCTGCGACGCCGTCAGTCGAAACCACGGCGAAGGCGTCGTCGATATGGCGCGCGGCGAAAACGTGGCCGCCCATCAGAACCAGGGCGCCGTTCGCGTCGGCGTAGCCGTAGCGGCTGTCGCCGAGTGCGTTCACGCCGAGGGTCAGCTGGCCCTGGTTGCCGAGCCAGCTGGCTTCGGCGGCGCCGCCGTCGCTGCCGCTGCCACTTTGCGCAGCCGCGCGCCAGCCGAAGCCGCCGTCGCCGGGGATCGGCTGGCTCGCCTGTACGGTCGCGCGGGTATCGCCGCGCGTGCGCTGCAGCGACGCGGCGTAGGTGCGTCGATTGTCCGGCGTGAAGGTGACGGCGGCGAACACGCTGCGATCGTGCGCATCGTCGAGGTTCTGATTGAGGCCGAGGTT
>DASWPR010000508.1:0-12248 GCA_036398455.1 Dokdonella sp. | reverse complement strand
ACCTGGAAGCCGCCGGAGTCGGTGAGGATCGGCCTGGCCCAGCCGATGAAGCGGTGCAGGCCGCCGAATTCGGCGATCACCTCGAGGCCGGGGCGCAGGAACAGATGAAAGGTGTTGCCCAGAATGATCTCGGCGCCGACGTCCTCCAGATCGCGCGGCGCCATCGCCTTGACCGAGCCATAGGTGCCGACCGGCATGAACGCCGGCGTCTCGATCGTGCCACGAGGAAGGCTGAGGCGGCCGCGCCGCGCCGCGCCGTCGCTGGCCAGGAGTTGGAATTGCATGTCTGGATCGGATCCCGAGGTCGGTGAAACCTTGCCCTTCGTCGTCCCGCACGATGCGCGGACGACGATGGAGTGAACATCACATCGATGGGTGCGCGGACGGCCAGATCAACATCGCATCCCCGTACGAGAAAAACCGGTAGCGCTGTTCGATCGCGTGCCGGTAGGCATCGAGGATCAGCTCGCGCCCGACGAACGCCGATACGAGCATCAGCAAGGTCGATTCCGGCAGGTGGAAGTTCGTGATCAGCGCATCGACGCTGCGGATCCGATAGCCCGGGAAGATGAAGATCTGCGTCTCGCCGGCGAACGGCTGCAGCTCGCCACCGCGCAGCGAGGATTCGAGCGCGCGCACGACCGTCGTGCCGACCGCGATCACGCGCCCCCCGTTCGCCCGCGTGCGGCGGATCTTCTCGACAAGCCCGGCGCCGACGTTCAGCCATTCCCGATGCATCGCATGGTCTTCGAGGCGCTCCGCGCGCACCGGCTGGAAGGTACCGGCGCCGACGTGCAGCGTCACGTAGCCGGCATCGACACCGCGCTCGTGCAATGCCGCGAGCAGCGTTTCGTCGAAATGCAGCCCCGCCGTCGGCGCCGCCACGGCACCGGACTCGCGTGCGTAGACGGTCTGATAGCGTTCGTCGTCCGCGGCATCGACGGCGCGGGTGATATACGGCGGCAGCGGCATGCGGCCGAGCCGCAGCAGCAGTTTCTCGAGCGGCTCGGGCGTCTCGAAACGCAGCAGGAAGAATTCGCCGTCGCGGCCGAGCACGCTGACCGTGCTGCCGTCCTGCAGCACGATGCGGCCGCCGGCCTTGGGTTTCTTGCTGACGCCGAGCTGCGCGCGCGCCTCGTGCGTGCCGGTCACGCGCTCGATCAGGATTTCCACCGCGCCGCCGCTGTCCTTGCGTCCGAACAGGCGCGCGGGCAGCACGCGCGTATCGTTGAACACGAGCAGGTCGCCGGCACGCAGCAGCGTGGCGAGTTCGTCGAAGCGACGATCCTCGAAGCGGCGCTCCGCCGCATCGACGACCAGCAGGCGGCTCGCCGAACGCTGCGCCAGCGGCGCCTGCGCGATCAGTTCCTGCGGCAGGTCGAAATGAAAATCGGACTTCTTCAAGCGGCCACGGCGACGCAAAGGGGGCGCTATTGTAGCCAATGCGTCGCGCGCCCCCGCGCACTCACGCCGTCGTGGGTTTGCCGGCACGCCGTCGGCGCCAGGCCAGCACGCCCGCCGCGAAGACCAGCAGGCCTCCGCCGAGCACATAGGGAAGCGCCTTGCGCGCGAGCCGCTTTGCCGCGGCAACCCGCTCGGCATGCAGGCGCGCGGCGGCGCCGTCGAAATCCGGCTCTTCGCACTGGTGGCCGAAATTTCCCGCCCACTCGACGTGCGGCCCGAACTTCACATAGCGCGCGTAGTAGACCCCGGCCGCGGGGGGATCGCGCCAGATCAGATAGCCGGCCGCCTGGCATAGCAGCGCTGCGTACGCCTGCGAGCGTTGCGGCACCTGCTCGGCAGCCTGCGCGGCCAACTCGGCCGCGACGTAGCGATAGTGAAAGCGCTGATCGGGCCTCGCGACGGTCGCTGCCGTCCGTTCGCGTTCGCCGGGTTGCGCGACGGTCGCGATCTTCAGCGCCGGCGGCGGCGGCGGTTTCGGCGCGTCGGGATCGACGGGCGGATCGTCGTATTTGCCGAGATCGTATCCGCCGCCGAAGGTCTGATAGTCCGGATCGAGCTCGTAGCCGAGCAGGTCGAGGCCATCCGCGCGCGCGATCCTGCCTGCCGCATAGCCGTGGCGTGCGCGCTCGATCTGGCCGCCCGCCGTGGCGCCGCGGCGCGCTGCCGCATACGCGGTCGCCTGCGCCTTGAGCTTGGGATCGTCGAAGTAGCCGAGCGCTTCGTCGTAGCGCTCCGCGCGCAGCAAGCGGCGCGCAAACAACGAGCGCAGCCGCAGCGCCGGCGGATCGTCATAGCCTTGCGAGTCGTCGGTTTGCGCGGGCGGCGGCAGCGCCTGATTCGCATGCGCTTCGACGAACGTCTTCAACTCGTCCATCGTCAACACGCGCTCGGCGACCCACGCGGCGTCGAGCCAGTAGTCCGGTGCCGCCGCGTACAGGTGATCGAGCGCCGCCATGTATTCGCCGCGCAGCAGCGCGAGCGTGCCGGCCTCGCCCTGGACGCGGCAATACGACGAAGGCGTCGCATGGACGTCTTCGTCGCGCGGTTGCGGCGGCGTGATCGGAAACGCCTTGGCAGCCTCGGCATACGCGGCCGCGGCTGCGTTCGCATCGCCTTCGCGCAGCGCCAGCTTGGCGCGCACCCAGGCCGCCAGCCCGCCGCCGCCCTTTGCGGCGAAGCGCGCGGCGATGTCGTAGCGGCCGCTGCGATACGCCAGCGCGGCGAGGCGATCGGCATCCTCGACATGATCGATGCCGCGCTGGTCGACGGCGTCGAGGAAACGCGTGATCATCGCCGTGGCGGCCGATGCGGAGGCGGTGCTGGCATCTTCATACTCGCTGTCGAGTTCGCCGCTGCGCGTGAGCAGGTAGGCCGCGATCAGGCGCTGCGTCAGCGGATCGGCGATGCTGCGATCGAGCCGCGCCGGATCGGCGATCAGGGCGCGCGCGATGTGCAGCAGCGACGTCCACCCGACGCGCGAACCGAGCGCCGCCTGCTGCGCGTACAGCGCGATCGCCGCGGCATCGTCGCCCGCATCGAGCTTCACATGCGCCTCTTCGCCATAGCTGTCTGCCGCCAGGCCGAGCGGATCGGGCGCACCGGCAGCGACGAGCGTGCGCACCTGCCCGAACGCGCGCGCGGCGCCTGCCTCGTCGGTATCGCCCATGCTGCGTCCGAGCATGTAGGCCGCCCACACGCCGTAGTGCGTGCGCTCGGCGGGCGGCAGCTCCAGCACGCTGGTGAAGCGATGCTGCGCCTCTTCGCGATCGTCGTGCGCGAACGCGGCCGCACCGGCGAGGTAGCGACGCGCCTCTTCCGGCAGCCCCGCCCCCGCGGCATACGCCACCGCGGCGCTCACGCGCTGACGGATCTCCAGCGCGCGGGCGTAGTCGGCGCCGAGCAGTTGCTGCTCGATCGATTCGCGCGTCGGCCCTTTCACCGGCTGCCATTCGTCGCGCTCGACCGGCTTGAACGCAGGCTGCGGCACGGGCACGAGCCGCGCGGCCTCGTCGTAGAAGTGTCCTTCCGGCAGCTGGCTCAAGGTCGCCGCGCGGTCGGCCAGCAGCTGCTCCGGGAAATCCGGTCCGCAGGCGCTTGCCGGCGCTGCGACGGCGCACGCCGCCAGTGCGATCACGAGTGAACGTTTCATGGTGTCCCCTGTTGTCTCATTCGATGCGCGTACTTTCGATGCGCGCACACCGCAACCAGCCGACCGCACGGCGCACTCCGGCGGGCAGCCGCTGCGCTGCGCCCGGCGTGAAGCGCCAGCCCGCAGCGATGCGCTCGGCGCGCCAGCCCAGTGCCGTATCGCCGCTGCTGCAGCCATCGCCATCGACGACCAGCGACTTCACCCGCGCGTCGGCGACACCCCGGTTGATGACGAAGATATCGGATGCGCCGTTCGCGCGGGTGACGGCGATCGCAGAAATCTGCGCCGACGGCACGCGCTGCGCGATCACCTCGCGCAGCGCGGCCAGGGTCCACGCGCGCCGATCGCCCGGCAACGGCAAGCGGAACCAGACGACGCCCTGCCACTGCGGCGGCGGATTCGCCGCGAGACGTTCGAGCAGACCGACGACATCGGCCGGCTCGACGCCGAGTTCGCGCGCGTCGCCGGCATCCGCCGCGTCGACCTTCATTTCGCTTTCGACCGCCAGCGCACGGCCGTCGTCGCCGAAACGGACGCGCGCGCCATACGCCGGCAGCGCCACGCGGAATCCATTGCGCGTATGCGGCGCGAACGCGCGTATCCAGCGCTCCGCGAGCGCCGCATCGAACAGCCCGTGCGCGGGATCCTGCACGGCATGCACCTGCAGCACCGCCTCGTCGACGACAGCCAGCACGGCATCCAGCGCCGGCGCGTCCAGCCACGCCGGCAGTGCGGTGATCGACAGGCGCACGCCGGCCGGCAACGCCGCACGCAACGCGCGCAGGCGCTGCGCATAGTCGGCCAGGCGCGCGCTGCCGCAGTCGTAGTCGATCTCGACCGCGGCGAACGAGGCGCCCGCGCGACGCCAGCGCGCCAGTGTTTCATCGAGCAGCAGGCGCAGCGCGGCGATGTCGGGCGGCACGCCGGCGCCGTCGTAGCGGATGACCGCGGTCAGAGTTCGCTGATCGTGCGCAAACGCTCGCGGATCGGCCGCGCTCTTCGACCAGCCCGACGTGCGCCCGGCCTGCGCAATGAGAATGCGTACGCCGGTGAAGTCGTCGCGGCTGTCGGCCAGCGCCGTGGACAACGCCGGCGTCCACTGACGCTGCCACACGTAGACCTCGTGCGTCGGCGCGGCGCTGGCCGATACCGAGGTCAGCAGGGCGAGCAGTGCGCAGACTCCGCCACGCCGTGCACGCATCAAAGCCAGCCCTTCTGCCGCGCCAGCCGGTACGCCTCGATGCGATTGCCGACCCCGAGCTTGCCGATCGCTTCGGAAAGATAGTTGCGCACGGTGCCTTGCGAAAGATTCAGGCGTTCGGCGATATCGCTGGCGGAGAGTCCCTCGCCGGCCAGACGCAGCACCTGGCGTTCGCGGTCGTTCAACGGGTCGGCCTCCGACCACGCCTCGACCGCCAGCTGCGGATCGATTGCGCGGCCGCCGCGATGCACCGTACGCAGTGCATCGGCCAGCTGCTCGGCCGGCGCATCCTTGAGCAGGTAGCCGCCGACGCCGGCATCGAGCGCGCGGCGCAGGAAGCCGGCGCGCGCGAACGTCGTCACGATGACGACCTTGCACGGCAACTCGTGGCGCTGCACGCGCTGCGCGAGTTCGAGCCCGGTCAGGCCGGGCATCTCGATGTCGGTGACGAGCAGGTCGGGCTTGAGCTGCTGCAGCAGGCGCCACGCCTCTTCGCCGTCCGCGGCGCTGCCGGCGACCTCGATATCGGATTCAAGACCGAGCAGCGCCGACAGCGCACCGCGCACCATCGCCTGATCTTCGGCAAGCAGAACACGAATCACGCCGGTCGCACTCCCATTGCGGCAACGGCGAGCGCCGCTGCGGCGCACTCTAGCAAGGAGCCGCACGGGCGGCTTGCCGCACGTTTTCGCATTGCGGGCACTGCCGCGTTCAATGCAGGCTCGGCCTGGGTGGCGGCTGCGGCCCGCCCATCCGGGCCGCGGCCGCCGTGCAGCGACAGCCGGGTTCTCCGGCGATTCACGCGCTCACGCCAGCGCGACGCCGAGCGCCGCGCTGGCGTCGGACTGCGCAACCGGCGGCAGCGGAATCCGCGCCAGCAGGCGCGTGCCGCCGCCGCGCACGGCGCTGATCTCCAGGCGTCCGCCGAGCCCATGCAGGCGTTCGTGCATTCCGGTCAATCCATTGCCGGGCTCGATCGTGCCGCCGCGTCCATCGTCTTCGATCGCCAGGCAGACGCTGCCGTCGATCGCCTTCAATTCGACGCGCGCATGAGCGGCCCGCGCGTGGCGCTGGATATTCGTGACCGCTTCGCGCAGCACCAGCGCGAGCACGGTCTCGATATCGGCGGGCAGCACGACATCGTCCTTTCGATAATCGAGCCGGACATCGCCCGATTCGAGCAGCAGCCGCGCCGAAGCGAGCTCCGCCGCGATGCCCGCCGCGCGGATGCCGCTGACTGCGCGCCGCACTTGCCCGAGCGCATCGCGCGCCACGCGTTCCACCTCGGCCATCTCGCGCCGCGCCGCCGGCGGATCGCGATCGAACAGCTTCAGCGCAAGCTCCGACTTCAGCGTGATCAGCGACAAGGTGTGGCCGAGCAGGTCGTGCAGGTCGCGGCCGATGCGTTCGCGTTCGGCGAGTCCCGCCAGGCGGCGGACCTCGTCGTGACTGAGCTTCAGCTCGGCCTGGCGCAGACGCTTCTCGCGATGGAAATGATTCGCCGCCGAGATCGCGATCGAGACGATCGCGGTGATCGCGACGGTCAACATCGTGTAGCGCAGCGGCAGCCCGAGCAGGAGAAGTTCCAACGTATACAAAGCAAGGCCCGCCGCGATCAGCAGGATCGTCGTGCGCAGCGTGATCGCGGCGAACGGCAGGAACACGGCCGCGTAGATGAGATAGGTGTTGGCGCCGGTATTGAACGGCGTCAGCGCAAAGCCAATCGCAACGATCGCGGCGGCATGCACGAGCAGCTTCCGGCCGCACTGGCGGTATGCGCGAAAGTACAGCGGCAGGAACACCACGATGCTGATCAAGGTGGCCGGCAGCCACACGTGCGGCGGCTGGTCGGCCCAGTTCATGAACAGGAACAGCAGGTAGAGCAGGCTCCAGAGCGGCGTCGAGCCGAACTCGTCGGACCAGGGCGAAAAATTCGCGCTCAGCTGCTTGAGACTGGGCCAAAGGTCGATCACGGCGTGCTCGCTCGCGGGGCGGAAGCGCCCTGAAAATCATACGCCGTGCCCGGCGTCGCCTGCACGGCAGCCCAGGTCAGCAACGCGAGCCACGCCGCCAGCAGGATCGAACGCCAGTACACGGTGCGCATTCGATTCCCCTCGTCAGGCGCTGCGCGCCAGGGCGCGGCGCGCGATGGCGAAACACAGCACGGTGAACGCGGAAAGGAAGCCGACATGCAGCGCGATGCCACCCTCGTAGTCGCGGCCGCTGGCCGCCAGCGCCAGTTGGACCAGATGATACGGCGGCCATAACGGCGCCAGCCGCTGCACGAACGCCGGCAACATCGACAGCGGCATCCACAAGCCTGACAGGAAAGCCATCGGCAGGTAAACGATGTTGACGATCGCCGGTGCCGCGGCTGCGCCGACGCGGCTGCCGATCAGCAGGCCGAGTGCGCAGAACGGCAGCACGCCGAGCAGCGCGATCAGGCCGAGCAGCGGCCACGCCGTTGGCGCAAGGCGCACGCCGCCGAAAACGCCCGCGAGCAGCGCCAGCAGCAGATAGATGATCGCGGCGAACGCCAACGCCATCGTCATCTTCGCGACCAGATACGCACCGGGCGGCATCGGCAGTGCGCGTCGCAGCGTCAGCCAGCCGCGCTCGCGATCCATCGCCAGCGAGACGCCGAAGCCGAACAGTCCCGGCGCCATCACGCCGAAAATGCTGTAGCTCGCAAACAGGTATGACGCAGCGCCGGCGTTGCCGCGATTGAGCAGCAGCGCGAACAGCACGTAGAACAGCGGCGGGAACAATAGCGTCGGCAGCGCGAACGACGGCGAGCGCAGCAGGCGCAGGAACTCGTGCTTCGCTTCGAGTGCGTAGCAGCGGAGCAGGGAAACGCGCGGCGCTGCCAGTGCCCATGTGGTCATCATGCGGCCTCCCGGGTGATTTCGACGAACGCCTCGGCGAGGCCGGCGCGCTGGACTTCGAGTTCGCTCAAACCGCTGTCCTCGAACAACAGCTGGCGCACGACCGCCTCGGCGGCATCGGTGACGATCTCGACACGCTCGCCATCGCGGCAGACGCTGCGCACGTCGGACCACGCGCCGATCGTTTCGGCGGCCAGTGCGGTGACGCAGCGGATGCGCCGCTGGGCGACGCGGGCACGGATCTGCCGCATGCTGCCCTCGGCGACGATGCGGCCTTGCGCGAGCACCGCGACGCGATCGGCGAGCGCCTCCGCTTCCTCCAGGTAATGCGTGGTCAGCACCACGGCGCAGCCATCGGCGACGAGGCTGCGGATCGTCTGCCACAGCGCGGCGCGCGCCTCAATGTCGAGGCCGACGGTGGGCTCGTCGAGAAACACCAGCTGCGGCCTTCCGCAAATCGCCAGCGCGAATTGCACGCGCCGCTGCTGGCCGCCGGACAATGCGCCGTAGCGACGACCGGGCAAGCCAGCGAGGCCGGCCATCGAAACGCATTCCTCGACGCTGCGCGGTTCCGGATAGGCGCTGCGCGTCTGCGCGAGCAGTTCGCCCACCTTCAGCGTATCGGGGATGCCGGCGCTCTGCAGCATCACGCCGACCCGGCGCCGCACCGCCAGTGCATGCGGCGACTGGCCGAACAGGCGCGCCTCGCCGCTGTCCGGTTCGGCGAGGCCGAGGCAGAGGGCGATCGCGGTGCTCTTGCCGGCGCCGTTCGGCCCGAGCAGCGCGAGCACTTCGCCGCGGCGCACGGCCAGATCGACGCGGTCGAGCGCCGGCACCTGGCCATAGCGTTTGCAAACATTGGTGAGCACGGCCGGTTGCGGCGATGCGGGCGATGACATGGAACCCCTCCGTAGCGATCGTCGAGGCACTCTAGATCGGCGTCGCCGGCCGCCCCAGAGCCTGGCGTCAGGCATCGCTGATGACGGATGTCACCCGGCGTGGCAAGTCGCCACGGGGTACCGCCACCCACACCGCTGTGATAAAGTGGGCGCTTGGCATTTTTTCCATTTCAATCAAGGATTAAAGCGGACGTGCCCGCCCCCCCATGGGGCGGGCACGTGTCGTTTCCCGGGAGGCTCCGATGAATCCGATGCTGGCCAAACTGAAAGAGATGCGCGAGTTCGGTGGTGAACTGCGCACGCGCGGCCTGGCCGACGAGGTGATCGAGCGTTTCAGCCAGCACGACAAGGCGCTGATCGAGGCGATCGACGAGGGCTACGCGGCCCATCTCGCCCTGCGTTCGTGCATGCCGGACTTCCTGCACCTGGACGAATCCGCGCAGATCGCGCAGACGCAGGCCGATTTCGTCAATTTCTATCCCGAAGACGGCATCAATCCCTACGTGGCGCTCGCGGCACACGGCCCCTGGCTGGTCACGCTGAAGGGCGCGGTGATCTACGACGCCGGCGGCTACGGCATGCTCGGCTTCGGCCACGCGCCGAAGAACCTGCTGAAGATCATGGCGCGCCCGCAGGTGATGGCGAACGTGATGACGCCGAACCTGTCGCAGCTGAAGTTCGGCAAGCTGCTCAAGCGCGAGATCGGGCAGACGCGCGGCGGTTGCCCGTATGCGAAGTTCATGTGCCTCAACTCCGGTTCGGAGTCGGTTTCGCTGGCTGCGCGCATCGTCGACGTCAACGCGAAACTGATGACCGATCCGGGTGCCCGCCACGCCGGCCGCGCGATCAAGCGCGTGGCGGTGAAGGGTGCGTTCCATGGCCGCACCGAACGCCCGGCGCTGTTTTCCGACTCATCGCGCCGTCAGTACGAGCAGTATCTGGCCAGCTTCCGCAACGAGCACAGCCTGATCACGGTCGAGGCGTACAGCGTCGAGAACATCCGGCAGGTTTTCGCCGACGCCGACAAGAACAACTGGTTCATCGAGGCGGTCTTCATCGAGCCGGTGATGGGCGAAGGCGATCCCGGCCGCTCGGTCACGCCGGAGTTCTACAGCGCCGCGCGCGAGCTGACCAAGGCGCACGGCAGCCTGCTGCTGATCGATTCGATCCAGGCCGGCATCCGCGCGCACGGCGTGCTGTCGATCGTCGACTACCCGGGCTTCGAGGCGCTCGAAGCGCCGGACATGGAAACCTATTCGAAGGCGCTCAACGCCGGCCAGTATCCGCTGTCGGTGCTCGCAGTGACCGCGCGCACGGCCGAGCTGTACAAGAAGGGCATCTACGGCAACACGATGACGGCGAACCCGCGTGCGCTCGACGTCGGCTGCGCCGTGCTCGCCGCGCTGACGCCGGAACTGCGCGAGAACATCCGCCTGCGCGGCAAGGAATTCCTCGCCAAGCTCAACAAGCTGAAAGCCGATGTGCCGGGTTTCATCACCAAGGTGCAGGGGACCGGCCTGTTGTTCTCCTGCGAGCTGGCCGCGGAATTCCGCTGCTACGGCGCAGACAGCACCGAGGAATGGCTGCGCGAGCAGGGTTATGGCGTGATCCATGGCGGTGCGAATTCGCTGCGCTTCACGCCGCATTTCTCGATCAGTGCCGACGAAGCCGATCTGCTCGTCGAAGGCGTGCGCCGCGCCCTGCTGGAAGGCCCGCGCAAGAACGGCGTCGTGCACGCGGCAGCTGCCTGAGGTTTCCGCGCCGGCAGATTCCCGCCGGCGCATGGCGGCTGCAAGCGTGCAGCCGCAACATTCCACGCCGATTTCCTACGCGCACCCTGCCCGATTCGGCGGCTGAATCGCGCGCAACGCGTGCGCGCGGATACGGCGCCCGCCTCTCCCGTTGCATGAGCGCAGGCGTAGACTGCGCCGCACCGATGCCAGGGCGGCAGCGGACACACATTCGGAGAGGAGTTTCGTCATGCAGTTGAAGACGGTGTTTTCGTTGGCTCTGGCGGTCGGAATGGCATTCGGCTCATGCGCGGCCTTCGCGCAGGACGCGAGCAAGACCGGCAAGCCGCTGACCGCGCAACAGGAAAAGATGAAGAGCTGCAACGCCGACGCGAAGACCAAGGCATTGGCCGGCGATGCGCGCAAGACCTTCATGAAGAGCTGCCTGAGCGGTTCCGCCGCGCCGGCAACCGCAGCCGCACCGACGGCGAAGGAAACGCAGCAGGAAAAGATGAAGACCTGCAATGCCGACGCGAAGACGAAGAAGCTCGCCGGCGACGCGCGCAAGACCTACATGAGCAGCTGCCTGAGCGCGCACTGATCGGCGGCTTGCAGCATGCGTACAAAAAAAGGGCCCGTTCGCGGGCCCTTTTCTTTTGCACGTTCGTCTCAGCGGAAGCGGTCGGTCGCTTCGATCAATTCGTGCGTGATGCCGGGCTCGAGCGCCGAGTGGCCGGCGTCGGCGACGATGCGCAGGTCGGCTTCCGGCCACGCGCGATGCAGGTCCCAGGCGCTGCGCGCCGGGCAGACGACGTCGTAGCGTCCCTGCACGATCACGGCCGGAATCTGGCGCAGCCTGCAGGCATCGCGCAGCAGCTGGTCATCGGCGTCGAAGAAGCCGCCGTTGACGAAGTAGTGACATTCGATGCGCGCGAAGGCGAGCGCGAATTCGTCTTCGCCGCTGGAAGTGATATGCGCCGGATCCTGGTAGAGGAAACTCGTCGCGCCTTCCCAGATCGACCACGCGCGCGCTGCGGCGACGCGCACATCGGCATCCGGGCTGGTCAGGCGGCGGTGGTAGGCGCTCATCAGGTCGCCGTGCTCGGCCCGCGGGATCGGCTTCAGGTATTCCTCCCACGCGTCCGGGAACAGCGCGTCGCAGCCTTTCTGGTAGAACCACTCGAGTTCCCAGCGGCGCAGCATGAAGATGCCGCGCAGCACCAGCTCGGTGACTCGCTCGGCATGCGTCTGCGCATAGGCGAGCGCGAGCGTGGAACCCCAGGAGCCGCCGAATACCTGCCAGCGCTCGATGCCGAGCTGCTCGCGCAGGCGCTCGATGTCGGCGACCAGATGCCAGGTCGTGTTGTCGGTCAGCTCGGCGTGAGGCGTGGAGCGTCCGCAGCCACGCTGGTCGAACAGTACGATGCGGTAGCGCGCCGGATCGAAGAAGCGGCGCGACTTCGCATTGCAGCCGGCACCCGGGCCGCCATGCAGGAAGACGACCGGCTTGCCGCGCGGATTGCCGCACTGTTCGTAGTAGATCCTGTGCAGCGGGGAAACCTGCAGATAACCCGAGTCGAATGGTTCGATGTCCGGGTAGAGCGTACGGCGTGCGTTGGTCATGCAGGTCTTCGATCGCGGCAGCCGGCTGGAAGCCGAAAGCTGCCTTTAGTTGAAAAGTGCGGCCATGGCTGGCCGCTCTCGCGCCCGCGATCGTGCGCAATGCACGCATCGGCAGCGCTCGATTCCGATGCGCGGAAGGATCCGCGCACAAGTGAATGGTCGGGGCGGCGGGATTCGAACCCACGACCCCCTGCCCCCCAGGCAGGTGCGCTACCAGGCTGCGCTACGCCCCGACGTCATGCGGAAATCAAGAGGGCGCGGAGTGTAGCAGATCACCGCGCGACACAGCCGTGCCGA